>NZ_JBEUMS010000011.1:0-222973 GCF_040543805.1 Arcicella rosea | reverse complement strand
GAAGAAACTAAAGTTGTATTAAAAGAAGATTCGCTCGATAAAGACATTGTGCTAAAGGTTAGCTAATACTGTCAAGCTTTTTTAGGATGAGACAGTGAAGTACTCAAATAATGTTGAAAGTGAGGAAAGGAATCTTGTAAAGCACTCAAATTAAACTCGAAAAGCATCAATGACTATTATAGATTTATCATAAGATAAAATTATAGTACCGTTTAATAAGTTTTTAAAAATGAATAGGGAATTTGAAGGGATTTTGGTAGGTTGCTTAGCAATAGTAAATAGCAATATAGATCATTCATGACTTTATTTTAATTGGAAATGTTTAATAACTAGATTATCTACTGCTACTATCCCCTTAAATTGGCAGTATTCAGTGAATTATGTATGAAATAAATTGTTTAGACCGTAATAAAATTTTGAAAAATGCCAGAATTAGTAAGTAAATACAGGATTTTTCTTGCTTCTCCATCAGACTTAATGGAAGAAAGAGAGGCAATTGATGAGGTTGTGTCAGAACTGAACAATACCTATGGACTTTCTAATAACATTGTATTAGAATTGTTAAAATGGGAGAAAAACTCTGCTCCAGGTATTAGTTTAGATGGAATTCAAAGTATTATCAATACTGATATACCCAAATATGATTTATTTATTGGATTATTATGGATGAGATTTGGGACTCCGACAGAGTCTTTTGGTTCTGGGACAGAAGAGGAGTTTGAGATAGCATATAAGAGATATATCAGTAATGAAGAGCCCATACAAATACTTTTTTATTTCAAAAAATCACCTCCACAGTCACTAGATAATATAAATATAGAACAACTTTCAAAAGTTCGAGTTTTTAAAGAGAGTTTAAAAAGTAAAAATGTATTTACGTGGAATTTCAATTTGAAAGAAGAGCTAGAAAAATATTTGCGTACACATATTCCTTCAAGGATTAGTATCTTGGTAAGTAACTCAAAACTACCTGCTGCCTTAAAGGTTGAAAGTAATATAGAGTCGAAAAATTATGAAATCACTGAAGATGATGAGTTAGGAATTCTAGATTATCAAGAGATTATTGAAGTATCTTTCCATTCTTCAATGCAGGCAATTATTAGAATTTCAGAGGCAACGACTTGGATTGGTACTGAAATACACCAAAAGACTAATGAAATAGAAAGACTTGTTATTGATAATAGTAACAAGCCTATAGGTTTCAAAATACAAAGAAATTTGTATAAGCGGATTGCAAATATTATGGATGATTTTGCAATTAGAATAGAACCAGATATTTCTATATATAAAAGTAATTTTGAGCAAGGTATTGATTCATATTCTAAATTAGTAAATATTTATAAATCAGATTTTGGAAATAAAAATGATGAGGAAATAAAAGAAGCAAGTAATGCACTTGAGATTTTAATGCCTCAAATTGATTATGGCATTAAAAGTATGACTGCTTTTCTGGGAAGTATTGAAAATTTACCGAGAATGTCTAAAGAATTGAATAATGCAAAAAAAAATGCTGCTAATAAACTAAAGGAATTGATTAATAAACTAGAATTTAGTCAGTCAATAGCAATTGAATTGCATAAAAATATAAATCAGTAAATCCCCGCTAGTTCTAATGCCGTTGCTCGTGTCACAAGAGCAACAAGCAAGATTCAACTTTAGCAAATAGTCAAATACATCAATCAGAAAGCTTTGTTGACATTGAGGATTGGGTTGATAGATTAACATCAAGAATTGTCTTGAAATTTGATGAAGATACCGAACAACTGAATGATTTTATTACTGACTATTTGTTGATGATTTGAATAGCTTTTACAAATTTTGTAAGCTCTCTAAATCCCGAAGGGATGTCAGGATTATAGCAATGATTGAAATGTTGTTTACAGAACCCTGAAAGGGTGATATATTTGATGTGAATAAAGGTTATAAAGAGCTATTGTATCACCCCTTCGGGGTTTTGGTCTTTTACAATTTCCTTGGCTATCATCCTAACATCCCTTCGGGATTAACTTTATTAGATTCCTCGTTAGTTCAAGTGTTAAGCAAAGCGTCACTTGTACTTAGATACAATAAATTCTTTTGAAACTGAATTTTAAAAAGTCGGAGATGCCTAATTTAAGCCATAGGCTTGAATTAGGTAGGGATTACTTAAAATACACTAAAAAAAACTTTATAACTATGTCCTGCAACAGAAATTTACGCTACTTTTTAAGCCTATTTATGATAATTAGTCAAGTAGCAAAAGCACAAGAACATTTAGAGCCTGTAAATGGTTATTTAACTTCTTATAATTTTCAAAACGAGTCTTATTCTCTGAAACGAGTACATTTATTGGATGGATATGATGATCATCCTTTAGCAAGGGTATTTGTTTTAGCTTCATTTTCCCCAGAAAAAGTAATAAGTGTTGATAAGGTAAAAGATACTTACGTGCTTTCGACAAGAACCTTTACCAGACAATTAGAAACTATTAAGCAAAACAAAAATGCTAAAGTAGAAAGAATTGAATCTAAAAAAGAGATTGATAAGAAGTTAGCGATACTTTTAGGAGAAATCTTCTTTAGAGTAATCAACGAGACTAAATATCCTAAAGTCGAATATCGAATAATAAATGGCGAGGAAGCAATGCTTGTAGGAAGACATGGTTTTGATGGAGAAACATATATTTTTTCAACTTTCCAAAATGGGTTTGGAACAAGGGCAGGACAAATTTGGTCGCCAGATAGTGGTACAGCTATGGCTGAACTTGTAGCTTTCTCAGTAGAGATGGAACAGGTAGTAACAGGAGCAAAAAGCGAATCAGAGCTTCTTGAAATAGCAGAAAAGTATTATGCAAAAGTGAAAAAGTAAATCTTTGCCGTTGCTCGTGTCGCACGAGCAACAAGCGTGGGAATTTATTTAATACACGGCTTGGAAAGCCGTGCTACTATTTTATTTCTTTTACTTCACTCAGTACAGAAACGCCATTTTCATTGAATGCTTCGATAGCACAGAAATACTTTTGTCCGACCGTCAACGCTCTTAACTCTAAACTACTGGGAGCATCAGCCCAAATCTGATACGTTTGGTATAATTTATCTGGAGCAATTCCCCACAAAATATTATAGCCAATAGCATTAGAAGATTTTTCCCAAGTAATATCAGCATTGCGAGTATCCACTTGACGTTTTACACTTAATTGCTTCGGCGTTTGTGGAGCTTTGCCTGTTCCATTTCCAAAAATACGAATATCACTTACTGCCAAATTTGGCATTGGTACATGAATATTTTCATACTTGATATAGCGAGCTTTTATCGCTTGAGGCAATTCTACATAAGCATTGGGGCGGTCACGTTTAGGTTCATTGCTATTATCGTAAATCAATTGCCAATTTTTATTGTCATTTGAAGCATAAAACTTGAATTGAGCAAATACACGTTCTTCGTTACTATCAAAAATATCAGATTTGTAATCGGTAAAATTTACTTGTAAAGCTTTTACGTCCTGTACACTTTGTAAATCAACCGTTAGCCATTCGCCTGCTTTGTTGGTATTGGCGACCCAGAAAGAGCGAGGATTTTCGTCGGTGACTTTATTCGCCACTAAAGTATCTCGTACAGAGGAAGCCGTGCAAGGTTTTTTATAAGAAAGTAACATCCAACCCGTAAATAATTCGTCTTTTTGAGTCCATTTTTTAGTAGGCAAGAAATGTGGAAAATCACCAAAACGAGTATTGGCAAACATCTGATTGTCGGTATCGAAACCAGTAGGAAACATAGCTACTCTTCTTTCAAAATTCCAGTTGACAGCAATCCAAGGCGTACCAGTATTCCAGTAATTCCCATAATTATCTTGAAAAGTATTACCATGACCAGCCCCCGTCAGGAATCCCCCAGGTTTATAAGAAATCGGATTATAAGGAGCATAAGTAAAAGGTCCGAGGGGATTATCGCCAATATAAGTACCGTTGGCATAAACATTATACTCTGTGCCGGGAGCACCATATTGAAGGAAATACTTACCCTTGTGTTTGGTCATCCAAGCACCTTCGGTAAAAGGTTTGATGGTATCTCGGTGGTCACGACCGAAACGTTCCCAACCATGATTTTTAGGGTCGAGGTAAATTAAACCTTTGTAAGTAGAAGCATAAGTAAGGTTTCGTTTTTTATCTAATTCCGCTCCAAAAATGGGATACACATTCGATGAACCCCAATACATATACCATTTATCTAATTCTTCATCATAAAACAAAGCAGGATCCCAAGGACCAATGTACTGAGGCAAACGAGGCAACCAACGGTTATAGAATTGTAATTTACCTTTTTCGGGTTCGGTGCTGAATAAAATCGGACGTTGTTCAAAAGTAGATTGAAACAAGTACAAAGTATCTCGAACCGACAGAGCGGCTGGGGCACACATATCTTCCATCGGCCACATACTTGGCTTGATATAATCCCAATTAATCAAATCCTTTGAATGCCAATAACCGCCCGAAATAGTGACAAAAAGGTAATATTCATTTTTGTGATTGATAATAACAGGATCTGCACCCGAACGATAGGAAATCTTTTCATTTAATTGCTCAAAATTGTAACGATAACCAATATCGACGGGATTGCAATATGTTTTTTGATTAGGGTTTTGGGCAAGAATTGAAAAGTAAAACGTACAAGAAACCAGTACAAGTAAAATCTTTTTCATATATGTTTTTGATTGAATTTGGAAGCAAAATAAAGAAGAAAAAACTTCTTTATTTTTCAATAAATTAAGGAATAGAAAGCGGGGGATTATCCTTGTTTGTTCTGAGTATTTTTGTAAATTTCACAAAACAATAATAGATTAACTTACCTATATTCATTCGACCTAGAAAACATGGAAAAGAAAAACGCCAAACAAGAAGGGAATCAATACGATAAAATAGTAAAAGAAAATATTGACAGTATTATTCCAGCTTTAATGAACAACATATTAGGTTTTAAAGTAAAAGATGCAACTGTTATCAAAGAAAAAATTCAGCAAACAAAAGAGAAAGAAGCAGATGCACTAAGAATAATTACGGCTCCGAATGGTGAGAAATTTATTTTACATTTAGAGTTTCAAGTGGATGATTACCCTAAAATGATTTACAGAATGGCTGATTATTGGATTTTACTCAAATCAAAATATCATCTACCAGTACGCCAGTTTGTAATATTCATGGGAAATAAAGAGCCGAAAATGAAGAATGTGTTGTCAGAAGATGCCAATTATTTCCAGTTTCAGCTAATTAATATTGGGCAATTTAACTACTTGAGATTCTTGATGTCAGATAATCCGGAAGAGATAATTTTATCAATTCTTAGTGATTTTGGAGAAGAGAAGATAGAAAATGCACTCAGTCAAATTATTTCACGCCTTGAAGAAACGACTTCCAATCAATTAACGTTCCAGAAATATCTAAGACAGTTGCGAGTTTTATCGAAACTTCGTAAATTAACTCTAAAATTTGACGATATGATACATAACATGGCAAAATACATTGATGCAGAGAATGATTATCTTTACATCAGAGGCAAACAAGAAGAGCAAGTGATTGTTGTAGGAAACTTATTAACACAAACCGATTTTGATGTTGAGAAAATTGCTAACATCGCCAATGTCTCAATTGATTTTGTGAAGAATATTCAAGAAAAACAAAAAAATAAGTCATAAGTTACGAAAGTACTTATGACTTATCTTTTAAATAGCTTCTAAAAACTCTTCTATACAAGCATATACATAGCTTAAATCTTCTTCGCTGATGCAGTAAGGCGTTAGTAAGTAAATTACATTTCCGAGCGGTCGCATCAAAATTCCCTTTTCCAGAAAGAAATTGTAGGCAATGTCTCGCATATTGCTAAAGTATGAAGTGCCTTCTGCTACTTTAATTTCAATCGCCAAAATCGTACCTTTCAGTCTAATATCTTCAATTTTATGTTGGTAGGATGTGGATAGTTTCTGACTAAAACCGCTATGCAAAGTATTGATTTGTTGAATTTGTGCTTGTGTTTCATCGCTCAATAACAAATCTAAACTTGCCAAACCAGCCGTACAAGCCAATGGATTGGCAGTAAATGAATGACTATGAAAAAGTGTTTTTCGTCTATCATCCGAAAGAAACGCATCATAAATCGCTTGCGTACAAGAAGTAACGCCCAAAGCCATTGCGCCGCCAGTTAATCCTTTTGAAAGACAAAAAATATCTGGTTTTACCGTTAAGTAATCGGTCGCAAACATTTTACCTGTGCGATAAAAACCTGTCATAATTTCGTCGGCAATTGTCAAAATTCCATTTTCTTTCGCTATCGTTAATAATTTTTCCAGAATTTCAGGTTCGTACATGACCATTCCACCCGCACCTTGAATCAATGGTTCGAAGATAAAAGCAGCAATTTCATCAGCCTGATTCATCAGTGCTTTCATCGTTTCCAATACTTCTGTTTCTTGACCTTTCAGAGGAATTGGTAAATAAATTACTTCAAATAGAAAAGGGTCGAAAGGAGCAGTAAAAGCACTTTTTGCTCCAACTGCCATCGTTCCGAAAGTATCGCCATGATAACCATTTTCAAGCGCAATGATTTTTGTTTTCTTAGTAATTCCTTGATTATGAAAATACTGAAAAGCCATTTTCATCGCCACTTCTACCGAAGTAGAACCATTATCAGAATAAAAAATTCTTTGTTGATTATCTGGTAAAAGTTCTAACAGTCGTTCAGCTAAACGCACAGCGGGTTCATGCGTAAATCCTGCAAAAATTACTTGTTCTAATTTCAGAAATTGTTCAGCGACTTTTTGGGCAATGTAAGGATGCGAATGTCCGTGTAAATTCACCCACCAAGAAGCAATGGCATCAATGTACTTTTTGCCATTTTCATCAAAGAGATAAACGCCTTCAGCACGCACAATTGGAATGGAAAAAGGAGCAGTTTGATGTTGGGTAAAAGGATGCCAAAGTACTTTAGCATCTCTTTCACTCAAATTACTGATAACGGGATTTTGTATGTTTTCAACTGGATATTCCAGATGTGCATCAATTACGAAGTGTTTTTCTGAAGTGTTCTGCATATTTTTTTACGGTTTCTTGAGCAATGTTTGATTCTTGAGCTACTTTTCCTAGCAATTTTACTTGCGTATAATTCAAGATATACTCCTCAGAAGATGGATTACTTTCACCATTAAAAATAATTCCTTTGATGTCGATATTGTTACTTTTTAGTATTGCTATTGAAAGCAAAGTGTGATTGATGCTTCCTAGATAATTTTTTGAAACTAAAATAACGGGAAGTGCTAATTGCTTAATCAAATCAAGATTGGTTGATTTTTCATTTAAAGGAACCATCAAACCACCTGCTAATTCTACAATTAAGTTGTTGTTTGTAACTGGTAATTCAAATTTAGATAATTCAATTTCAACGCCATCTATCGCCGCTGCTGCATGTGGAGAAAGTGGTTCGTTTAAACGATATGCTTCTGGATGAAAAACCGTTTTTGAATTAGTAATTAAATGTTGGACTGTATTGGTATCGGTGAAATCTAAAGCACCAGATTGAATGGGTTTCCAATAATCGGCTTCGAGACTTTCGGTTAAAATACTTGAAATAAAAGTTTTACCGATTTCGGTCCCGATTCCTGCTATGATATATTGTTGTTTCATGAATAAATACTTCAATTTATAATTTGTTCAATACTTCGAAAATCTGTAAAATTTCTGCTTCTGTATTAAAATCATGCAGACAAATTCTTAAACGTTCTTTGCCTTTTGGCACAGTTGGCGAAACGATTGGACGGATGTCTAAACCTTTTGCTTGTAAAGTACTCGCCACGGCTCTACAGTTTTCGTTTCCAGGAATTAGAATACATTGAATAGCAGAAGTACTTTCGATTAAATCAATTGCTGGATTTAGGCTTGCTTGTTTTTGAAAAAATTGAATTAGATGATGTAAGTTTTGATTAGAAAAATTATTGGATTGCATCAAATCATAAGCACATTTTACACTGATATGACTATGAATTGGTGCGGCAGTGGTATAAATAAAAGCCCTAGCAAAATTGATTAGATAATTTCTCAAAGAATTACTTCCTAAAACAATTGCTCCGTGACAGCCCAAGGCTTTACCAAAAGTAATTACTCTGGCAAAAACTTTATTTTCCAAATTCAATTCATTGACTAAGCCTTCGCCATGTTTCCCGAAAACGCCTGTAGCATGTGCTTCATCGACAATCAAATTGGCACCAAATTGTGAACAAAGATTACTGATTTCTACAAGAGGAGCGAGGTCGCCATCCATCGAATAAACCGATTCAATCGCTACAAATACTTGAATGTTTTTTAAAGCAGGATTACTTGATTTATCTTCTTCAATTTTTGTCAACTTTTTAGCTAAATCTTCAACATCATTATGTTTGAATTTATAACGAGTAGCGTAGCTTAATCTTGCGCCATCAATCATGCTGGCGTGAATCAGCTCGTCGGTAATCAATACATCATTTTTTTGTGGAATCGACGAGAGTAAGCCAACGTTAGCATCATAACCTGAATTGAAAATTAATCCTGCTGTTGCTTTGTGGAAATGGGCAATTTGATTTTCTAAATGTTCCACAAATGCAGTATTTCCCGCCAATAACCTTGAACCAGTAGCACCTGTTGGAAAATTTCCATCCATAGTTTGCTGATGAATGGCAGTTTTGAGTTTTTCAGATTGGGCAAAACCCAAGTAATCATTCGAACAAAAATCGATTAAATTTTCTGTAGTACGAAGTGAGCGAAAAAGAGATTGGGCTTTTCTTTCTTCAAGAATGCTTTCGATACGTGTTGCTAAAGTATTCACTAAGCGATTTGTTTGTTTCTGCAAAGATAGTTACAAAAGCTTTAAGCCTTCATTCTTTTGAGGTTTGATATAATTTTGAAATTTTTTTAAGAATTTTTAAGAAAACACTTGACATCATACCACTTTTTTATCTAACTTCGCAGTTAATAGGTGTAGAACTATTTACTAAGATTGCCCAGATGGTTTCCGTCTGGGCAACTTTTTTGTCTAAGGTTTTGAAAAAATAAAGGATAACAACAAAAAAAGCCATGATAATTGAATTTATCATGGCTTTTTGATTTTTTACTCGTTTGAGTGTTGAAGTATATCAAGTCAAACTTTTAAGTATTTTTAACGTTTTTAGAAAAAAATCAGAAAAAAAATCTTGAAATTAATTCTTCGCACCTTGTACTGCTCCAGCTTTTTGTTGTTGCTGCATTGGGTTTGGTGCAACTTGGCGTTGGGCTTTGAATACTTGGAAACGACTTGGTTGTTCTGGCTCTCTTGGGAAAACATTGTCTTCTGTTTCGATGTCAGCAATTTCCAAGAATGGGTCTAATGTCCATTTCGCTACTTTTTTATCTGTAGGAATTACTTTCTTAATTTCCTTGTCATTCAAACGCCAGATTTCAGCAGGGTATCTAAATACTTCTTCAGTTCCGTCTTCATAATTTGCTTTTACAATTACTGGCATTGGCAAACCTCCTTTGTTTTTAACATTCAATACATAGAAGTTTTTGTTTGAATTTACCAATTTCTTTTCATCATCTGAAAGCGATGCCATTGTTTGTTCAAATTTCTTTTTGTCAGCTTCAGAAGTAGCATAACGGTCATAAGAATTATAGAAATCTCTCATGTCAGGATTTTCTTCAACAACCGTTTTAGGAATATCCGTTTTGTTACGAATGTTACTCATCGTTTGGCGTTTTGCTTCTGCATCTTTTTTCGCTGCTTCATTTTTAGCCAAAGGATCAACATTATCAATTCCAAACCATTCCACTGTTTCAAGTGTTTGGTTTACTGGTTCAACACCGTAGAACCAACCTTTCCAGAACCAATCTAAATCAACACCTGAAGCATCTTCCATCGTACGGAAGAAATCAGCAGGATAAGGTTGTTTGAAAGCCCAACGACGAGCGTACTCTTTGAAAGCATGGTCAAATAAGTCACGACCCATAACGGTTTCACGAAGAATATTCAACGCTGTTGCTGGTTTTGCATAAGCATTCGGTCCAAAAGCCATGATATTTTCTGAATTTGTCATGATTGGTACTTGTTGCGTTGGGTCAGTTTTCATGTAAGGAACAATGTACTGCGCTTCGCCACGACGAGAAGGGAAATTTCTGTCCCATTCTTGTTCGGCTAAATATTGACAGAAAGTATTCAAACCTTCGTCCATCCACGACCATTGACGTTCGTCTGAGTTAATAATCATCGGGAAGAAGTTATGACCCACTTCGTGAATAATTACACCAATCATACCCGCTTTTACTTGTTCAGAATAAGTACCATCAGCTTCTGGACGACCACCGTTGAATGAAATCATTGGATACTCCATACCGCCACCCGAAGTAGAATGACAAGAATAAGCTACAGGATAAGGATACGCTACTGTATGTTTTGAATACGAACGAAGTGTATGAGCAACCACCATCGTAGAGTATTGTCCCCAAAGTGGATTTCCTTCTTTTGGATATAAAGACATCGCCCAAACTTTTTTGCCTTCAACATCTACTTGCATGGCATCCCAAATAAATTTACGAGAACTTGCAAAAGCAAAGTCACGCACATTGTCAGCTTTGAAAATCCAAGTTTTCTTGCCTGTTGGTTTGCCTTTTTCAGCCTTTTCAGCTTCTTCTTGAGAAACAATTAACACTGGACGAGTAGCAGTTTTTGCTTTTTCTAAACGTTTTAATTGTTCAGCAGAAAGTACTTGTGATGGGTTTTGTAATTCACCCGATGCACCAACTACGTGGTCGTTTGGTACAGTTAAAGCCACTTTATAGTTTCCGAAAGTAAGGGTAAATTCACCTTGACCTAAAAACTGTTTGTGTTGCCAGCCGTAAACGTCGTTGTAAACCGCCATGCGTGGAAACCAGTGAGCGATGAAGTAATTTACATTACCATCTTTAGCAAAGAACTCATAGCCTGAACGACCGTAGTATTCTGTGATTAAATAATTCCAGTCGATAGAGAACGAAACCGAAGCACCTGATTTTAAAGGGGCAGGTAAATCAATTCTCATCATTGTATGGTTAATTGTATGCTTCAAAGGGTTTCCTTTGGCATCTTTCACCGATAAAATATTGTAACCGTACTGTTTGGTATCAGTTAAATCTTTGAATTGCTGAAAAGAAGCTTGACCTGAAATGCCACCAGTTTTAGAAGTAGCACCAATGGCATCTTTCTGAAATAAATTTTGGTCTAATTGTAACCATAAATAAGGTAATTCATCAGGCGATTGGTTGAAATACGTAATGGTTTCAGTACCTGTGATTTTGCGTTCAACATCATCCAATTCTGCTTTGATGTCATAATCAGCACGTTGTTGCCAATATTCTTTTCCGGGGCTACCCGAAGCAGTACGATAAGTGTTTGGAGTCGGCAAAATTGTTTCTAACTGTTCAAAACGTTTGTTGCCATTGTAAGGATTGGTGGTGGGTGCTTGCTGAGCCGTTGCTATTTGGGAACAAGTAGCAACCAACAAACCAGTAATGAGCTTTAAGCTACCTCTCATGTTGATTTTTAGATTGAAGTGAATAGATTTACTGTACGAATTTAATTAAATTTAATGAAACAAATCTCTTTGACGTTAAGTTATCAATCAAAATTAGCTTCAATCACTTTAAAAATTTTGTTTATGGCACACGCAAATGCAGCATTAATCAATGCTCTTCGTAGAACGGCTGAGAAGTTGGCGAAGGGTGCAGCTTATCAATGGGGACACATGGGCAGTTGTAATTGTGGTAATTTAGCCCAAGAACTTACACAATTGACTAAAGCCGAAATCCATCAATTTGCTATGCAAGGGCGTGGCGATTGGCGTGAACAAGTGGAGGAGTTTTGCCCAACAAGTGGTTTGCCTATGGATTTACTTATCGCCGATTTATTGAATTATGGTTTAACTACGACGGATTTACAAAACCTAGAACGTCTCTCTGATAAAAAAGTTTTGGCTAGAATTCCTGTTGAAAAGCGTTATGAATTACAACACAACGTTCGCAATGATGTTATTCTTTATATGAACGAATGGGCTAGATTGCTAGAAGAAGAACTATTGCCACATGTAAAAATAGATTTATCTTTTATGAATGAAGAATCTGAGGAGGTTTTGCTCAATCAAGAAGAAACATTTCAATTAGCTTAATATCAAATTTACAAACATAATAGCTCGGTGAATGCCGAGCTATTATTGTTATAAGTATGTTCAGAAGTTAAATTATAAATCTTTTGCACGATTAGGATAATCGGTAATTAAACCGTCAACTCCAGTAGCTTTTATTTTTTTCATGTCTTCTAAAGTGTTGACCGTCCAAGGTACCACTTTTACATTTTTATCATGGCAAAATTGTACTTGTTCTTTGGTGAGTGTTTTGTAATATGGACTGTAAAAACTTGGTAAAAAGCCTAATTCTTCAAAAGCTTTTTCTGGATTTGTCTTTTCGTCCAAAGCAGAAAGGGCAATGTTTTTATATTGTTTGGTTTCAATCTGTTTGTGCCAAAATTTTAACACATTAAAATCAAAACTTTGTAAAATAACGCTGTTGGCGGGTAAGTATTTAATGATTTCTCGATAAACCAAATCAGAAAATTCTTCAACTGTTTCAGGTTGAGAAATTCCATACTCTTTTTCTTCTGATTTAATTTCAATATTATATTGAACGGCTTTTAAGCCTTTTTCTTTGATATAAGCTTCGCAGGCTTTAATCGTTTCCGATAATAAAGGTTTGTGCGTTGCTACTTTTTCTTGTTCAGGAAATAAGACATTCCCACGTTTCCCCGTATCAAACTGCTTGATTTGGCGGTAAGTCATTTGATACAAATTCAAGCTTGCTTCTTCGGCTTTTGTTACTTCCGTGCCGTTAGGTTTGGTAGCGTACAAAGCATTCATATAAGGTTCGTGCGAAACCACAACCTTTTTATCTTTAGAAATACAAACGTCCATTTCTAAAGTAGTAACACCCAAATCCAAAGCTTTTTTGAAAGCTGGAATGGTATTTTCGGGCATTAAACCTCTTGCACCACGATGTCCTTCAAGGTCGAAACTTTGAGCAAACATTTGTGTGTAAGCAAGTACACAACATATCGTTAAAATGTATTTTTTCATCAGTCTGTTGAAAAGGTAAATTATTGATGTTTTAAGAAAACAAAAGTAATTTACTTTATATCCTGATTATTCAAATGCAAGTTATGATTGTATTAAAACACAATCGAAGAAATTAGTTACGAGCAAAGGAATGATATTTAATCGTTACTCTATAACCTTTTTTGTCGGGCAATACTTCTGATTTATCTAAAACAACTTGATGATTGCCTGCATCAATAAAGTTGGCTGCTCTTTCTATTGCTTTGATTAAATCGTAAGAAGTAAAAAGTTTTGTTTTCGTTTTCATGACCTTGGAATCTGTTCTTTTGCAAGAAGTTTATGGATTGATTAAAATAATTACTGTTAAAATCTTTTATTATTCTACGAAATCTAAATATCCCTTCAATTCCTTTTCCGCTAAGATTTCTTCTGAAAACTTATCAAATAAACATTTTACGATTAAAAAAAGTATTCGTTTTGAATATTTGACTAAATTTTATATTTTTACAAAACATATTCGTTTTGATTTGATGAATAAATTTACTCAAAATAAAAATTAAAAACCAAATTTATGGATACTTTTTTTAGTCAAAATCTACAATTTTTACGCAAAAGCCTTGAAGGTAAGGTTTCACAGGAGAAAATGGCTGATGAATTAATGATTAAAAAGTCAACTTTGGGTTCTTATGAAAGCGGAAGAGCTGAACCTCGCTACACCGATTTAGTAAAATTGTCGGAATATTTTAATGTAAGTACTGATGAACTACTAAAGACAGACCTTTCAGTAAAAAGACCTGAACCCAAACAAGAAGAACGCCTAAGAATTTTAACTACTACGGTTAGCGTTGATAATGAAGACAATATAGAATATGTGCCTATCAAAGCCGTGGCTGGTTATGTAAATGGTTATGGCGATTTGGAGTACATCAGTAATTTGCCAGTTTTTAATGTGCCTTTTTTAGCGAAAGATAAAAAGTATAGGGTTTTTCCGATTCAAGGAGATTCTATGTTGCCTTTAAGAGAAGGTTCGTTGGTTTTTGCAGAATATGTAGAAAATTGGAAAGCCGTGAAAGATGGAACGGTTTGCGTGGTAGTTACTAGAAGTGAAGGAATTGTCCTTAAAAAAGTTTTTAATTATTTAGCTGAGATGAATGTGTTGGTGCTGAAATCAACCAATGAACATTATGCACCTTATCCAGTTTTAGGAGATGATATTCAAGAACTCTGGAAATTTGTGGGATATTATTCTTCAAAATATCCTTTATAAAGTAAATAAAATAGCGATTAATCTAAGCAGACTTCAAGGAGTCTGCTTTTTTTATTAAAAAAGTACTTAGTCGGTGAACTTATCTTTCTCTTGAAATGTATTGACATTAAATGTATATACATTAATATTTAAAAATGAAAAATATTATGAACCTAATTGAGACTTTAAACTGGCGTTATGCTACCAAAAGAATGACTGGCGAAGTTGTTCCACAAGATAAAATCAACAATATCCTAGAAGCCATTCGTTTGTCGGCTTCATCATTAGGATTACAACCTTTCAATGTGATTGTGATTGATAATCTAGCATTGAAAAGTAAAATTCAACCAGTAGCTTACAATCAACCTCAGATTGTAGAATCTTCACATTTATTGATTTTTGCGGCTTGGGAAAATGTTACCCAAGAAAAAATTGATGCTTATTTGAATCAAATTGCGGAAGAAAGAGGAGTGAGTCTTGAATCTTTAGCAGGTTTTAGAGGAAGCCTTGAAGGTTTATTAAAACGGAGCCAAGAAGATAATTATAACTGGGCGGCTCGTCAGGCTTATATCGCCTTAGGAACAGGTTTGATTGCCGCAGCAAACGAAGGTGTTGATGCTACACCGATGGAAGGTTTCAATCCAGCGGGAGTAGATGAATTATTAGGCTTAAAAGAAAAAGGCTTGAGAAGTGTTTCTTTCCTAACATTGGGCTACCGTGATGCGGAGAAAGACCATTTAGCATCAGCTAAAAAAGTAAGAAGAAGTGCCGAAGACTTTTATATTAATTTATAATTTTGTTGAAATCGCATTGTCCTTGATTGCTCAAAGACAATGCGATTTTTAATTATTCAGTCGCCTTTAGCGTAATACTTTTGTTGGTACTTTCAACATAATCAAACTTACTATCACTGGTAGTTTTTACTTTTTCTCCATTCACTAAGAATTGCTGAAATTTTCCTTTCGGGAGTGCAATCACAATTTTCCAATCAGTATTTTTCTGTTCGATTTTTAAGTTTAAAGATTTTCTCGGCTTTTCGTAATGAATTGAAATCTCATTATCGCCAACGCTCACGTTTTCTAAGCTTGCTTTATCCCAAGTAATGGGCATTTGTGGCTGAACAACAAACGTTTTCTCTGCCGCATTGGGTTGAATGCCAAAGAATTGCTGTACAATCGGTACGCCATAACTGTATAAATTCCAAGCCTGAGCTACCATACCATAATCGGGCGATACTTCATAGATAGAACCGGGCAAAGCAAAACTGAAAGATTTAGTCATACGATTTAAATAGCCCAAAGCTGCATCTGGGCGACCATAATTATTTTCTGAAATCGCCAAAACTCCAGTCGGCAAGGTCATTACTGCACCTGTATAAGTAAAGATTTTACGATTGAGCGAAGTAGGCATTTCGTCTTTCCCAGCAGTTTCATCACGGTCGATTCCTGTCACAAAAATACCGAATGGACTTACAAATTTACTGGCTGTATTTAAAGCGGTAATCGCTTTGTCGGCATCAGCAATACCCATTTCCATAGGCGTATTCACTACCCAATTGTGGTGCAAAACAAAGCCTTGTGAAGTACCAGCAGGTAAGGCTTCAATTTTATTTTTGGTTGCCTTCAATTCTTCTACTGCCCAAGGTTTCTTCAAAGTATCGGCTCTGATGATGGCATCGTCCACCAAATGCAAGGCTTGTTCTCTTGTTCCGATAAAGTCGGCAAAAGAATTGGCATCTGCGACCCAAAAATCTTTATTAATTTTCTGACGAATCAACAAGGCTTTTTCAGCGTACTCTTTCGCCAAAGTATTTTCGCCCATTACTTTTGCCATTTCAGCGGCATCGGCAAAAGCTTTTTGAGTATAAACTGCCACATCAATCATTTCAGAATTCATGCCGTGAATTTCCATCATGCCAAAACCGTCAGGAAATAAATTTCCATTCGCATCATTTTGGGTCATCAACCAATTCAAACCTTTTTTTATCGTTGGGAAGTATTTGGCTAAAAATTCTTTTTCGCCTGTCCATTGATATACTTTATAAATCAGCGAAGCAAATTGTGGCGTTTCATTGACGTTCCCATCATTAAAAACAGCTCCGTTGGTCGAAACTTCGTGAAGAATTTTTCCATTTCCACTGGTTTTTGTAGAAAGCTGATGAATCAAATCTATCGAACTATACACAATGTCTTTTCTACCTGTGGCGATTAAACCTTGCAAAGCGTACTCGCTATCCACACCAAACCACCACGGATAATCGGGCAAACCTGCCGAAATTCCACGACCAATTTCGGGTACATCACGAATTAACCAATCTGTATCGTACTTCACCCAACGAAAAGCTTGTTCAAGTTTTTTATCGGGAATCGTCAGACGAGTTTTTTGCTCAATACTTTCATAACGAGCCTGTTTTTCTGCCAATAATTTACTGGCATTGGCTTGCACAAAACGATAAGTATCTTTCATTTTTTGCGATGATTGATACGAACCTGCAATCGTGATAGGTAATGTTTGGGAACTGTTTGCCGGAATGGTAAAAGTAAATTTTAGTGCTGTCCGACAACCTTTTCCTTGTGGAGTATAATTACAATTAGCTTTTTCGTTTGAATTTACTTTTTCAGCATTCGCTCCACCAAACATTACAAACCAATCGTTAAGGGCATCTTTGGCGACCCAAGTTTTAGTACTTTCGTCCCAAGTAGCTTCGTCCTTTCCGTCAATCATGTTGGTTCTTTCTCCTAACCAAGTCGGACGTAAATCTGTGTAGCCTTCAAAAGTAAAAGTGAAAGTTTTACTGATTGCTTCGGTATTATGAAAAGTATATTCAATAACGGCAGCTTCTTGTCCGTCTGGCACAAACTGAAAACGTTCGACCGACAAACCTTTCATTGGTGATTGATAAGTAAGTTTGTTCGCAAAAGGGAAATTCACAAACTCATCGGCTTGCGACAAACAAACAGTATTTCCATTCTCGGAAATTGTGCCAGTAAAACCATCCATTAATTTTATCGGATGATTCCAAATGCCACCCATTTCGCCCGTAACGTGCCAACCTAAATCTGGGAATTGTCCGTTTTGATGTCCAATAACATAAAGTCTGTCACCCGCCGTCACGTAAGGAGAATTCAAATACTCTTCTCTTCCTTTGATACTTTCAACGTTTGAAAGAGATTTTTCTAAACTTAGATTGGAAACAGTTTTTTGAGTACAGTTACTCAAAAGAATTCCTAAAAAGGCATAACCAAGCGTCTGCAATGGTTTTTTGAAAGATTTCATAGATTGTTTTTTATAAAAATGGATTTTAAAAACTATTATTTATCCTTGAATGACAGATAATTCAGGGTATTTTTTAGTGTAAATAATAGAAAATTTGTGGACAAAATAAGGAAAAAAATACAAGGAAAATACCATCACTTGTAATGATTCATTTTAAAATGGTATTATTGTGTTTATCAAAACCTTTGTCCAATCAAAAAACTAAAATATCAAATGAAAAAAACATTGTATCTTGTACTACTCTTGGCGAGTTTTTCAGGCAAATCTCAAAAAAGTACTTTGAATATTATTCCTCAACCCGTTGAAATAGAGCAATTTGCTGGTTTGTTTACGCTCAATAAAGCTACAATTATTTCTTACAATAAAGCAGAAGGACGTTCAGTCGCTGAAATGTTGATACAAAAAATCAGTACTCCAACGGGTTTTTCTTTAAAAGTACAAGAAGGAAAAAACGGAGGAATTCAATTAAATATCAATGATGTTCCTAACGAAAAAATCGGAAAAGAAGGTTATACTTTTGAATCAAATACAAAAGGAGCTGTGATTTCTGCGAATACTTCGGCGGGTTTATTTTATGGAATTCAAACGTTGATTCAACTTTTACCAAAAGAAATTGAAGGTAAAGAATTAGCAAAAACGACTTGGACGATTCCTTCGGTGAAAGTAACGGATTATCCAAGATTCGCTTGGCGTGGCGTAATGTTTGATGTGAGCCGTAATTTCTTTTCAAAAGAAGATGTTAAAAAGTACATCGACCAATTGGCTCGTATGAAATTCAATACTTTTCACTGGCATTTAACAGATGATGAAGGTTGGAGAATCGAAATCAAATCGTTACCAAAGTTGACTAAAGTTGGGGCTTACAGAGTAGCAAGATACGGACATTTCGGTGACCGTGCCATTCCGAAAGAAGGTGAAGTAGCCACCGAAGGCGGTTTTTATACGCATGAAGATATTAAAGAAGTAGTACGTTATGCCCAAGAACGTAATGTAACGATAGTTCCAGAAATTGATGTGCCAGGACATAGCATGGCGGCGATTGCGGCTTATCCAGAGTTGAGTTGTAATGAAAATCCCAAAACTTTTGTAAATCCAGGTGCTTCCATTGCTGATTGGTATGGCAACGGTACTTTCAAGGTTTTGTATGAAAATACCCTGAATCCTTCAGATGAAAAAGTATATGAATTTTTGGATAAAGTATTTACAGAAGTAGCCGAACTTTTCCCTAACAAATATATTCACGTGGGCGGCGATGAATGCTACAAAGGCTTTTGGGCAGCAGATGAAGGTTGTCAGGCTTTGATGAAGAAACTAAATATTCGCCATGTAGAGGATTTGCAAGGTTATTTTATGAATCGTTTAGAAAAAATCTTACAAACTAAAGGCAAAAAACTGTTAGGTTGGGATGAAATCTTAGAAGGTGGAATTTCGCCAGAAGCAACCGTAATGAGTTGGAGAGGTATTAAAGGTGGTATTGAAGCAGCAAAATTAGGTCATGACGTTGTGATGACGCCAACCACTTTTGCCTATTTAGATTATAATCAAGGAGAAAACACCATCGACCCGCCAATTTATGCTGGTTTAAGAGTAAGTAAAAGTTATAGTTTTGAACCAGTACCAGATGGAGTAGATGCAAAGTACATTCTAGGAGGACAAGGAAATTTATGGACGGAACAAATCCCTAATTTACGTTATGCAGAATATATGACTTATCCAAGAGCTTGGGCTTTAGCAGATGTTTATTGGTCGCCTAAAGTATCCAAAAATTGGGAAAACTTCTCAAAAAGGATGGAAGCACATTTTGATAGAGCAGAGCTTGCCCAAGTAAATTACTCTCGTGCAGTGTATGATGCAATTGTAAAAACGACATTGAAGAACAATAAATTGAACTTGGAATTAGGTTCAGAACTATCAGATTTGGATATTTATTTCACCATCGACGATACGATGCCAGATAGCTTTTCACCAAAATATAGCAAAACTGTTGAGCTTCCAGAAGGTCCTATTACTTTAAGAGTAATTACTTATCGTAAAGGCAAACCAATTGGTCATTTAATTACTTTGAAAAGAGCAGAATTAGAAAAAAGAGCTACTAAGTAATAATTTTTTCATTTTTTTTTAAGGTTAAAATTAAATTAATGTTTCATTAGTCAAGAATGGTTATTTTTCCAAAAAAATAATATAACTTGAATAATGGAACATTATTTTTTGCAGAATAGTGGGATTTTATTCGTTTGTACAAATTATACCTTATTTTAAACAGTGTAACACCGATAATGTCAAGTGAAAAAAAAGATTTGTTTCTTAGTCGATGATTATCGGCTTTAGGATAAAATGGCATATTTTTTTTCAAGCTCAGTGTTTTTAGCCCGATTATTGTGATAGGTGTTATAATACTGATTCTTACTCGCATAGAATGGCCTTTTGAAATGATTCAAAAACATTCTTACTGCAGAAAAGAAAAGTTTGACTAACTACTTAAGAATTTAAAATATGATGTTATCAAGGGCTTTCATATCAATGCTTTTTATCTTACTGTTTGGGCTAAGTATCTCTGCGCAAACATATAAATCTCCGCATTTTAAAAGACTTTCAAATACTGAAGGGCTTTCGCAGAGCCATGTAAGAGCTATTATGAAAGATAGTAAAGGTTTTATGTGGTTTGCTACTGGAGAAGGACTCAATAAATTTGATGCTTATAATTTTACGATTTACAAACATTCTGCCGATAACAACAAAACAATAAGCGACAACCTTGTATATGATGTATTGGAAGATACTGATAAAAACATTTGGGTAGCTACGGGTATTGGTTTAGATAAATTTGACCGTGAAAAAGAAATTTTTACGCATTCAATTAAAATTGATAAAAGATTAATTGTTAGAGATATTTTTCAAGATAGTAAAAAGAGATTGTGGCTAGGTACAAATTTTGGGCTTATACTTTTTAATGTGACCACTGGAAAGTATATCACTTTCAAACACGAAGACAATAATCAAAATAGCTTGAGTAATGATTTTATCTTTAATATCTGTGAAGATAAAAATCATGAAATTTGGATTGCCACGCAAGATGGATTGAATAAGTTTAATCCTGAAACAAAGCGTTTTACAAAATATTTTAATGACCCTAAAAACCCTAAAAGTGTTCCTTCAAGTTTTATAAAAGCCGTTTATAATGATTTTGAAAACAACATTTGGGTTGGTACCTTAGGCGGAGGTATTGCTAAATTTGATGCAACAAATAATACATTTACTTCTTATAAACATAGCCCGAAGAATCCTAACAGTTTAGCGCTTGATGATATTTTATCCTTCATGGAAGATGAAGAAAAAAATCTTTGGATAGGTACTGAAAATGGAGGAATTAGTGTTTATAACCGAAAAGATAATTCATTTACAACCATCGAAAATGATGCTAATGACAATACAAGCCTTAGCAATAATTCTGTCTATAGTTTATACCTAGATAACATTGGCAATATTTGGATAGGGACATACTCTGGAGGAGTTAACTATTTGCCGAAATCAGGAAGTAAATTTCCACTCTTCAAGCATACAATTGGTCAGAATAGTTTGAATAATAACATTGTTCTGGCTTTAGAAAAAGATTACGAAGGTAACGTTTGGATTGGTACTGATGGGGGCGGGCTTAATAAATTCAATCCACAGACCAATCAATTTACTGCTTTTAAACATCAGAATAATAATCCAAATTCACCAAGTACAGATTATATAATTACAGTATTAGAAGTAGAAAAAAATCTACTTGCGTTGGGCTATCACAGAGGTGGCGTTGATTTATTTAATACAAAAACGGGTGTATTTACACATCATGTTCCTGTTGATGACGACCCAAGTACTTTGTCATCAAAGAGTGTAAACATTATTATTAAAGACAAAAAAGGGAATTTGTGGATTGGTACTTGGCGTGGAGGCTTAAATTATTTTGATAGACAAACCAAAAAGTTTACTCGTTATATTAACAATCCTAAAGATAATTCAACGCTTTGCGATAATGTAGTTAGTACACTTTGGGAAGACCCACAAGGCAATATTTGGATTGGTACTGATAATGGTTTAGATAAATTTGACATCCAAACGAAACAATTTATTCATTATAAACACAACCCTAGAAAACCAAACAGTTTGTGTAATAATTTAGTGAATGTCATTACTGAATTTGAGAATGGTAAATTATGGATTGGCACTGGGAGTGGATTAAATATTTTTGACCCTCATACAAATACTTTTACAAAAATTTCTGAGAAAGATGGTCTTCCGAATGATGCCATTAATGGAATTGTGAAAGACAATGATGGTTTTTTCTGGATTAGTACAAACAAAGGAATTTCGAGATTTAATTTCCAAAATAAGACTTTTAAAAATTATGATATTTCAGATGGTTTACAAGGGAATGAATTTAAAACGCATTCATATTTAAAAACTTCTGATGGTAAAATTTACTTTGGTGGCCCAAATGGTTTTAATGTTTTTGACCCTCGGAAAGTAATTGATAATCCATTCGTTCCGCCGATTTACATTACTAATTTCTATATTTTTAATAAAGCTGTAGAAATTGGGAATAAATCTCCGCTTTCGGTACATATCAACGAAACGAAAACGATTGTTCTTGATATGAAACAATCAGTATTTTCATTTGAATTTGCAGCCTTAAATTATACTTTATCAGAAAAAAACCAATATGCCTACAAATTAGAAGGATTTGATAAAGACTGGAGCTATATTGGCAATAAACGTGGAGCAACCTATACCAATTTAGATCCAGGTAATTATGTTTTCAGAGTAAAAGCATCTAATAATGATGGGCTTTGGAATGAAGACGGAATCGCTATCAATTTAATAATCACGCCACCTTTTTGGATGACACTCTGGTTCAGATTTTTAGCTGTTTTACTTGTTGTTGGTGGTGCATTTGCCTTTTATCGTTACAGAATCGGTTTAATAAATGTTAAGAAAGTCCAGCTTGAAAAAGAAGTAAAATTAAGAACAGCTCAATTGATGCAGTCAACTGCAGATGAAAGAAAAGCTAGAAAAGAAGCTGAACAAGCTAATAAAGCAAAAAGTATTTTCTTGGCAACCATGAGCCACGAAATTCGTACTCCTTTGAATGGAATTATTGGAGTAGCATCATTATTGGAAGAAACCCAACTTGATGAAGAACAACGTAATTATTCAAAAACAATTCATGCCTGTGGTGACGATTTATTGACGGTTATTAACGATATTCTTGACTTTTCTAAAATTGAATCAGGCAAAATGGAGTTGGAAGCTAAGGATTTTAACTTGAGAGTATGTATTGAAGAAATTTTAGACGTATTTGCAGTAAAAGCAGCTTCTTTAAAATTAGATTTGTTGTGTCAGATTGAAGCTGATGTTCCTGCTCAAGTAGTTGGTGATAGTTTAAGATTAAGACAAGTATTGTTGAATTTAGTAGGCAATGCCATTAAATTTACTGAAAAAGGAGAAATTTTCATCAGAGTATTCATGGTGAAAAACGAAGTGGGTAGTCCATTACAAATTGGTTTTCAGGTAATTGATACTGGTATTGGTATTCCAGCTGATAAACTTGATCGATTGTTTAAAGCTTTCTCGCAAGTGGATTCATCTACTACTCGCCGATATGGTGGTACTGGATTAGGTTTAGTTATTAGCGAAAAACTTGTTAATTTAATGGGTGGAGAACTAAGCGTGGAAAGCGAGTTTGGGCAGGGTACTACTTTTACCTTCTCGATGCAAGTAGCAAGAAGTTCAGCTCCAGAAATTGTAAATCCTATTTTGCCAAAAGCTGAATTTTTACAAACGAAAAAAGTACTTGTTGTTGATGATAATTCAACTAATAGAAGTATTTTGAAAGCGCAATTAGAACAATGGAAAATGATTCCGTTGATAGCTTCGTCTGGACAAGAAGCATTAGAGATTCTAGCTAACGAGAAAGAATTAAGTATGGTTATTACTGATATGCAAATGCCTGAAATGGATGGTATTCAACTAGCTTTGAGAATTAAATCTATTCAGCAGAAACTGCCAATTATGTTGCTGAGTTCTATTGCAGATGATCAACATAAAGGGTATCCAGATTTATTTTGTTCAGTTCTAACGAAGCCTGTTAAGCAACATATTTTGTATAAAAATGTACTTACAAGTTTAATGATAAATGAAGATAAAGCTTTGACAGATAAAACAAATATCCCGCCTGTCGTTCAAAAATTAGCGAATGATTTTGCAGAACGATTCCCCGTATCTATTTTGGTAGCAGAGGATAATCCGATGAACCAAAAATTTACGCTAAAAGTACTGAGCAAATTGGGTTATGAAGCCGATTTAGCAGAAAACGGACTTGTGGCGTTAGAAGCATTCAATAAAAAACATTATGATATTGTTTTGATGGATTTGCAAATGCCTGTAATGGACGGTTTGGAAGCTTCAACGAAAATCAGACAAAATACTGAAATCAAGCAACCAATTATCGTAGCAATGACTGCCAATATGATGAACGATTGTCAGGAAGAATGTGATGAAGCTGGTATGGATGATTACTTAGGAAAGCCATTCCAACTAGAAGCTTTTGTGAAATTATTAGAGAAATGGGCTGGAAGAATTAAAGAAAATAATACACAAGTAGTATAAAGATTAACAAAAAATAAGCGCTATTTTATGAATGTATCATAGAATAGCGCTTTTGATATTTATTGCTTTTTGAAAATTAAAAGTGGCAATTTCCCTTCTTGAACAAAATGCTTGGTTACACTATCATTGAAAAACTTATCTAATAAAGACTTATCGTGCGTTGCTAAAACGATTACGTCAGGCTGATGATTTTTGATGTAAGTTTCTAAACCTTCTATGATTTCAGCACGATTGATACACTTTACTGCTAAATCTTCTTTTTCAAATTTATCTTCCAATAAACTTGTCATTTCTTGAATAGCGTGTCCAATATTGGGTTCAAAATAATCATGTACATGTACTACTTTACATTTTATTCCCAGTGGTTTGGTAATTGCCAAAAGCTTGTCAATAGCAGCTATTTCGTCACCTTGAAAGTCAGCAGCGTATAGTAAATTTAGCGGATAATTTATCGGTGAGCCTGCTGGTACAACCCATACTGGACAATTAGCTTTTTTCATTACTTCTTGCGTATGAGTACCCAGCCAACGTTCAAAAATATTGCTTGCGCCTTGGGTTCCCATCACAATCAAATCAGCCTTAATCTGATTGGCAATACTTACAATTTTATCTGTAGCTAATCCATACTCAACTCTCTGTGTGATTCTTTCTGAAGCTAAACCTGTTTTTTCAATAAAATGTACTGTAAAATGCTGAAGATTTTGTTCAGCCTCTTTTCTGTTTCTAACGATAAAATCTTCAATTTCAGACGGTAGTTGATATTCAGAAATGGTAGGAATGCTATATACATTTAATAAAACTATTTTTGCATTAAATAACCTTGCCAACATTCCTGCATATTGTGCAGCATGTTTTGCATTATCACTAAAATCAGTAGGAAAAAGGATCGTTTTCATAAAATTGAAATTTAAATTATGTCCGAAAGTTCCTTGATTTATGACTAGAAAATTATGACTGTACTCTCAATAAAAAATGATATTAATCAGCTATCCTTTTTATTCAAAAACAGTATTACTTTCTTCTAATTGATTACAGATGCTCATCATAAAATACCTTCTGATATCGGTGTGTTCATAAATCAAGGCATCTATCAATGATTTTTCGAAAATAAGAAAAATAGAATGCTCTAAAACTTTTACGGTATAAGGATGGTCTTTCTCTAAAAGCATTTCTTCTAAACCTAAAAAGTACTTTTTGTTTTTCAAGACGACTGTTTTCTGTAAACCATCTTTTAATTCTACGCTACCATCTTTAATGTAAAAAACGTAATCGGGGTGTTGCCCTTTTCGGTATAGATAATCACCTTGTTTAAAACTCAGTTGAATACCGCTAGACAATATGACTTTTTCTGCTTCGTTCATGTTGATTTTTATTAATCTGGCGACAAGTTAGTGCTTTGCCTACTCCACTGAAATGATTTTTATCAATAGAAGTACTGATAAAATAAGTCGGCTTAAACTAACAAAAATGGTGAGACTTATTTAATGCAAGGCTTTTAAGGCTAATCGTATAAGCTACTTATTTGCAATAATTTGTCGGCTCGAAGGATGGTGATTTCACTACCACGAGTACTTACAATGCCTTCTTCTTTGAATTCAGAAAGAAAGCGGATGACGGTCTCTTTGGCTGTACCAACGATAGAGGATAGGTCTTCTCTGGAAATTGAAATGGAAAAATGTTCTGATTTTTTGTCGTCGTAAGTGCTTTTTAATAGCAGTAAAGCTTCTGCCAAACGTTCTCGTACAGGCTTCATTGCTAAGTGCACCAATTTATCTTGCGTATCGCCCAATACTTTGGCAAGCATTCGCATCAAGTCGCTGGCTACTTTTACATTGCTATCAATGAGGTGATTAAATTCTGAAGCTGAAATAAAACAAGCTTCGGTATCATCCAAAGCAATTGCCGACGCACTATATTTTGAATTTTCAATCAAAGAACGATAGCCCAAAGTATCACCTTTTTTTACTAATCTAATTACTTGTTCCTTTCCGTCTGAACCCAAACGGCTTACTTTTACTTTGCCATTGAATACGCAAAAAAGCCCTAAAGGGCGGTTTCCTTCATGAAAAATCACTTGTCCTTTTTTATAGACATTAAAACACTTGCTATCGTTTAAATGATTTAATTCATCAGAAGAACAATTTTTAAAGAGAGACGAATTCTTGAATTCGCATGTATTACAACTTGGATTCATCATTTTTTCGGGATTAATATCCCCGAAATTGCGTCTTAATCCATCCTTTGTAAATGACTTTTATCAGTTTTAACAATTGCTTTACTCATACTTTGGTTAATCGCTAAAGCAGAACTTTGATGAATCAAAAAATAAATTGAGCTTTTGATATTGAGCATCAGTCTTTTCGCTCAGAAAATAAACGCCATTCTCATGATTGCTACTGATACTGCGCAACTCTGTTTTCACTGCGGAAACGAATGCCCCGACGACCATATTCATATTGAAGAAAAGTATTTTTGTTGTGACGGATGCAAAACTGTTTATGAAATTCTAGACCAAAATAATCTTTGTAATTATTACCAAATAGAAGAGAAATCTGGGAATACGCCACAGATTTCACGTTTTGAGTTTTTAGATAATCCAGAAATTGCTAAAACACTTTTAGATTTTCAGAACGAAAGTATCTCGAAAGTCACTTTCTATATTCCAACTATTCACTGTAGTTCATGTCTGTATTTACTCGAAAATTTATACCGTTTACACGAAGGAATTGAACGTTCGCAAGTAGATTTTTTGAAGAAACAAGTGGCAGTTACTTTCAGACACAATGTTTCTGATAAAGGCATTACATTCCGCCAATTAGCTGAATTGTTGAGTGCTGTTGGTTATGAACCTTTGATGTCGTTAAACGATGTTGTGAAAGAAAAAAAGCAACCCAATGACAGAAAATTATTGACACAATTGGGTTTAGCAGGTTTTTGTGCGGGTAATATCATGCTTTTTAGTTTTCCAGAATACTTGGGTTTGCAAGACGATACTTATAAATTACTCTTTGGCTATTTGAATATTGTTTTGGCTACGCCAGTGGTATTTTATTCAGCTTCTGGATACTTTGAATCTGTCTATAAAAGTCTTAGAAAAGGAATAGTCAATATTGATTTTCCGATTCTGCTAAGTATTCTTGTAGCATTTTTCAGAGGAATTTATGAAGTAATTTTTAATCACGGTGCGGGTTATTTCGATTCAGTGACTGGACTGATTTTCTTTTTATTAATCGGGAAATGGTTTCAGCAAAAAACGTATCATTTTCTTTCTTTTGAACGGGATTATAAATCATATTTTCCTTTAGCTGTTACTCGATTAGTTTTGGGCGAACATGAATCTGTTTCGGTAAGTGCTTTGAAAAAAGGTGATAAAATTCTGATTAGAAACGGAGAATTGATTCCTGCGGATTCGCTTTTATACAAAGGAGAAGCCAATATCGACTACAGTTTTGTGACTGGCGAAGCCGCTTTGGAAAGAAAACAATTGGGTGATTTCCTATTCGCTGGCGGGCGACAAGTTGGTGCAAGCATTGAAATGGAAGTATTAAAAGATGTTTCACAAAGTTATTTAACACAACTTTGGAACAACGATACTTTTCAGAAAGAGCAGGAGAGTAGGATTAAATCGTTCTCTAATTTAGTTGGAAAGTACTTTACTTTTGGCGTGTTGACTTTAGCATTTTCTGTGGCGATTTATTGGTATTTTACCGATGTCAGCAAAATGCTAAATGCTTTTTCGGCTATTTTGATTATTGCTTGTCCTTGTACTTTATCATTGAGTTATCCATTTGCTTTAGGAAATGGCTTGAGAATACTTGGCAAACAACATTTCTATTTAAAGAATGGTGATGTGATTGAAACAATGGCAAATTGCGATACCATTGTTTTTGATAAAACAGGAACAATTACAACATCAGAAGGAGCGAAGCCACAGTTTCAAGGAAAACGCCCGCTTTCGGTTTTTGCGGAAATGTTAGTCGTTTCGTTGGCACACAATTCTTCGCATCCGATTTCTCAGAAAATCAAAGAAATTTCAGGAAAAAAGCACTTTTTAGCCATAGAAGATTTTTATGAAACAACTGGAAAAGGCATTGAAGGAAAATATCATGGACATTTTGTGAAACTAGGCTCAAGTACTTTTGTGAATCCTTCATTGAAAGCTGAATCTAAATCCTTTTCAGCTTCAGTCGCCCATTTATCAATTGATGATGAGTATTTAGGCTATTTTACTTTGCCAAATCACTACCGAAAAGAGATAGAAAGTACGATTAAAAATCTGGGTAAAAATTATGATACTTACTTACTTTCGGGCGATAACCAAAGTGAAAGAGCGCATCTTGAAAGTTGGTTTAAAAACAAAGAATATTTGCATTTTGACTGTACGCCACAAGAGAAATTAGCATTTATTAAAAAGCTTCAAGCGGAAGGCAAGAAAGTAATCATGATTGGCGATGGTTTGAACGATGCTGGTGCTTTAAAGCAAGCAGAAATTGGCATTGCCGTTACTGATGACACTTTGAATTTTACGCCGATGAGCGATGGGATTATTGCGGCAGAACATTTAAAAGAACTTCCTACATATTTAAAATACAGTAAATTTGCCTTAAAACTGATTCGGTTTAGTTATGTATTTTCGTTGATGTACAATTGTATTGGTTTAACTTTCGCAGTACAAGGAACACTTTCACCAATTGTTGCGGCAATTTTAATGCCTGTAAATTCAATTACTTTAGTTGGAATTGCATCCATCGGAATGGTTGTAAAAGGCAATAAAATGTTTAAAAATAGGGAGTAGATTTTAAATAAAAATTCATCAAAAAAGCGCTGTTAAGTAAAACCTAACAGCGCTTTTTTATGGAGTTGTATTCTTACAATGCTAAAGCAGTTCTTTGAATAAAGGCTGTTAAATCTGCACCAGTAAGCATATTTTGTGACAATAAAGCCAAATCATAAACTTGCTTCGCTAATTTTTTCTGCTCTTCAGCATCAGTAGTTTGAAGAATTTTAGCTACCGAAGCATGGTTCGCATTCACCGAAACGATATAATTGTTTGGCATCGCACCGAACATACCCATTCCGCCACCGCCAGCACGAGACATATCGCTCATTCTACGCATGAATTCGTTTTGAGTAATCACAGCAGGCAATTCATCAATTGGCATTGCTTCCAAAGCAACTACTTTTGTTGTGTCGTTGATTACTTCTTCAA
Source organism: Arcicella rosea (assembly GCF_040543805.1). Classification (NCBI taxonomy): domain Bacteria; kingdom Pseudomonadati; phylum Bacteroidota; class Cytophagia; order Cytophagales; family Flectobacillaceae; genus Arcicella; species Arcicella rosea. The sequence goes on along the minus strand of NZ_JBEUMS010000011.1, from coordinate 193,483 downwards.
AAACCTTTTTCACTGTTTCTTTTTCGGTTTCAGAAAGTACAACATCAACAGAAATACCTTTATCAATTAATTTTTCGATGGTATCAGCATCCACTCGCTTCAAGCTAGTTTTTACCAATTTGGTTTCTAACTGATTGATAAAGTGACTATCTAACACTGAATCCAATTTCAATACATCATATCCACGTTTTTTGGCAGATTGGATAAAAGTATCTTGTGCATTTACATCGCTAGTGTACAAGTAAATTACATCGTCATTTTTATCTTTCTGATTTTCTTGTGCAAATTCAGCGTATTCGTTCAAGGTAAAGTGCTTGCCATCAACGTTTTGAACTAAGCAGTAATCTTTGGCACGGTCATAGAATTTTTCATCAGAAATCATTCCGTATTTTACGAAAAGACCGATGTTATCAAATTTCTGTTCAAAACCAGCACGGTCAGCTTTGAATAATTCTGCTAATTTATCCGCTACTTTTTTAGTGATGTAAGAATTGATTTTCTTAACATTACTATCCGCTTGCAAGAAGCTACGAGACACGTTCAGAGGAATATCTGGCGAGTCAATTACACCGTGTAACAACATCAAGAATTCAGGAACAACGTCTTTTACTTCGTCGGTAATAAATACTTGGCGACTGTATAATTGAATTTTTTCACGTTGTAACTGTAATTCATTTTTCACTTTAGGGAAGTACAAAATACCCGTTAAGTTGAAAGGATAATCAACATTCAAATGAATCCAGAACAAAGGTTTTTCTGAGAATGGATAAAGCTCTTCGTAGAATTTAAGGTAATCTTCGTCTGTTAATTCAGAAGGAGATTTTGCCCAAATTGGCGTTGGATTATTGATGATTTTTTCTTGAAATTCAATCTCAATCGGTAAGAATTTACAGTATTTATCAAGAATTTGTTTCAATTTGAATTCCTCTAAGAACTCTAAAGAATCTTCAGCAACGTGTAAAATAATATCTGTACCACGAGCATCACGAGTAGCCTCAGAAATTTCAAATTCTGTTGAGCCATCGCAAGTCCATTTTACAGCTTCTGAACCTTCTTGATATGATTTTGAAATAATATCAACTCTTTCAGCGACCATAAAGGCAGAGTAAAAACCTAAACCGAAATGTCCGATAATAGCTTTTTCATCACCTTTATCTTTGTATTTTTCTACGAATTCGGTAGCACCCGAAAAAGCGATTTGATTAATGTATTTTTTGATTTCTTCGGCGGTCATCCCCAAACCAGCATCTGAAATAGTGATAGTTTTTGCTTCTTTATCGAAAGAAACCGTCACTTTCAATGTGCCTAATTCACCTGAATACTCACCAATTGAAGCTAATCTTTTAATTTTCTGCGAAGCATCAACGGCATTTGACACTAATTCACGAAGGAAAATTTCGTGGTCTGAATAAAGGAATTTTTTAATAATCGGGAAAATGTTCTCGGTATGAATCGAGATATTACCTTTTTCTTGCATAGTCATTTTGTCATTTTTTAGCTTAAAACATTTCAAACTTTTATGGAAGCTAGATTTACAAATACAGTTCCAAGATGAGTAGAAATGTCAAATTGGCAGAAGAAGGGCTTAATGAAGTGGTTTTGCTAGCAATTCCTTGCATATTTCAGCATATTGAGTACTTGAAGAAGGGTAGAATAAATATTTTCCCAATATTCTATAAACGCTTTTTTGCTACGTTAAAGTTTATTTTTCTTCAAAATAGGTATAAATACGTATTTTAATTCTCGTAGAAAGTAACCATCTTTGTAAAACAATCCTATGTACACTAACATACTCAATTAACCTCATGACTATCGCTAGTTATGGGGTTTTTTGTTTTAGGAGTATTTAGCTTGTGGGCAACAAAAAACGCCATAAATTCTTTTTATGGCGTTTCCAATTCACTTAAACTCTACATCTATGAAAAAAACCTCTCATATTCTTCCTAAAGCTCGCTCAGTTATCAGAGCGAGGTCGTTAATTTTCTTGCAACGTCCTAATTCGTTATCGGCCAGTTGTATCTGATACGTATTTTCAACAGTCACAACCATTTCTAAAAACTCCATTTGATTGAGTCTTAAATCTTCGTGAATTCTAGTATAAGGTTTCACATGCTGTGGTTTTACATAGAATGTTTTTGTTAAAAAAAACTGGATTGTTTCCAAGACCGATGTGTTCATAAAATATGATTTTTTATGGGTTGAGCTTTCTATTGCAAGAATTAATTTTACTAACTGAATTGAACAGTCAGTAATCTTTTTTGATTGAAATTGTCACAAATTTTCAAGAAACAGTTGGAGTAAATACTCCAACTGTTTATATAAAACCAAATTTGTGTTGCTATTTTTATATCTTTTTTCTTCCGAATTGATACGACAAACCTAAAGCGATATTGGCATTTCCATTCGAGCCTTCTCTTTGAAATGGCATCTGATAATTAGCTTCTATTGTTCCGATAAGTCGTTTAGCTAATACATAGTTCAAGCCAGTTTTCACTAAACCGAAACCTTCAGCATGTCTTCTTTCGTTCAGATTATCATAATCAAATCTTCTTCCTGAATAGCGAAAATCATTTCTTCCCAATCCGTTTCCTCCAATTCCTACGCCAAGCCCAACGTAAGGTTGTAAACGTTTACTCTTAAATGGCATCCAATTTAAACCTAATGATGCCTGAGCATCTGGGAACTCATCGTTTCTACTTCTATTATTTTGCAATTGCCCAACAACTGAAAAACGATTAGAAATACCATACTCAACTCGTAAACCCAACATTCCTCCATTTGAATTTCTACCTCCATCAAATGAAATCATACTTCCACCAATTATTCCAAGCCTTAAAAAAGCAGGTTTGAATAAATTAAATGGTTTTTTGGTAGAATCGCTTGTTGTTTTTTTCACGACAACCGTTCCAAAAACGGGTTCACTTTGATTGGTATTTTGTGCATTTACTTTGAAAGCTAAGCTAAAAACACACATTAGAATTACTACTTTAAGCTGATTGTTTTTCATTTTTTGTACTATAAACAATAGTGGTTAGATATTTTTTGGACAAAAATTTACCATCAGGATTTTTTCGGAAAACCTGAAATCAAATAAGGATTATATTTAAAAATTAACGTTTACTTCAATTCCCGAATCGATAAAAAAGCCCAAGCCTAGCACCTAAAGTAGCTGGAGCATCTAATGGATTTGGGTTTTTTAAAGCTTGAGTCTGATAATACATTTCGGCACTTGCTAATAAATGTTTTGAAAATTGATATGTCGCCCCAACATTTCCCCCTAACAAATTAGCAATTGCAGCTTGTTTGTTAGAGGTACTTTGGTTATTTGTTGGGTCTTCATAATAGTAATTGATATTATATTGATTAGGTATTTGCACACTCCAGTTTACTCCAAAATATGGTTTGAAGTTTTGATTAAATAATAAATTATAACGCAAGCCCAAGCTAACTTGATAAGCACAAAACTCAGGTACATCTACTTTTTTTAAAGGTTTTTTCCCACCTCCTGGATTTATCATGCCTCCAGAACCACCATCAAAAGGACCAAAACCTTCTTCTTTATGATTTTCAAAGAAAAGATTTGTTTTTTGAGCATCAATTACGATACCCCAACGTTCTAAACCTTTACTGTTGTGGTAGCCCAATACAGTTCTAAAACCAAGTTGTGAGCCACCGCCACGTTCTAAAAAATCACCAAAAGGTACTTGAACACCAGCCAAAGTCCCAATTGAAACAGATTTTGGTATCAACGAAAAATGATTTTCTGTAATAAATGAATCTTCTTCAATTTCCACTGATTTAAAAGATTCAATCATATTTTTTTTATCTAGTGATGAAGTATATAAAATTGGACTTTTGAAATTCAATTTATTGAGTCCCATATACTTTTCTCTTTCAATTAAAGATTGTTCTCCAGTAGTTTTATTATCATATTTTTCGAAGTAAGCGTTGTTTTGGTTATTGGTAAAGTTTTCTGTGGAATTGGGTGTTTGTACTATTGTTTTGGTGACGAATACTTTTTGATAAATGGTATCGTACACCACTGTTTTTTGAAAAACGGTATCAGGTTTGCTTGAATATTTAGCATGAACTTCTACCAAACGGTTCTCTAATGCTGCTAGTTTTTGCTGAGTCTGATTTAAATAATGGTACAATACCGCAGAAACGCCAAACATAATAGTTGCTATTGAGGGGATAGCCCACATTAATCTGGTTATTTTCCGCTTTAAATCTCGTCTTTCCAAACGCCCTTCCATTTCCCGCCAGTCACTTCCCGCAAAATTTGGGAGCTGCGAACCAAACAGTCGGTCAAAATCTTGTTCATCCATGATTTCAGTGCTTTATTAACTAAAAATGAGTATCTTTTTTTATCGTAAATGACTAGTAATTAATGTTCTGAAGTGTTAATTGCCATCGCTATTTAAAAGATAATCGTTGAGGTTATTTAAAAATTATTAGTTAAAATCAATTCTTGTAATTTTTTTCGGGCTTTATGAAGGTTAGAAAGTGAAGTGCCAATCGAAATATTCAACATTTCAGCAATTTCTTTATGTTCATAACCTTCTATAACGTGTAGATTGAAAACTGTTCTGTAAGCAGGTGGTAATTGCTGAATGAGGATAGCAATTTCTTCAACCGAAAACTTTCCAAACAAATCCATTTCCATTCCCATTTCCGATGCTTCCACTAATTCAGCAGTAGGAATTTCTTGATGTGATTTCCGAAGGTGATTAATACAAGTATTCACTAAAATCCTTTTGAACCAGTTGACAAAGGGATAATCAGGCTTGTATTGATCTATATTACTAAACACTTTCATGAAACCATCATTTAACAATTCTCTCGATGTATCAATATCTGCCACATAACGTACACAAACCGACAAACCATATCTATAAAAGCTTTCATAGAGCTCACGCTGTGCGTTACGGTCATTCTTTCGGCACTGTTTTAATGTATGTAGTAGTTGTTCTGTCCTCATCTGTATCAGAATACACCGATTGTTTTCTTCGTATTGCTTCTATCTGAAAAATATTTTTATTTTTTTCTTCATCGTTCGCTATAAAAGGAAAAAGCCTTTAATACTTTCTGAAAATACTTGAAATTTTATGGAAATAAAAACGACGATTTGCTTCCTGTTTTGCTTTTGTGAAACGCCCTTATTCTTATTTGTTGAAAAAATATTCAACGAATTGATAAATGCCCATTTATGGATTTAAAGTCGATATTTTGAGTGTTAAAAATAGTTTATACTTTTTCGTTCTTTGGCACAATTTTGGATGCTTTTTGCATGTGAATCAACCATTTGACGATAAAAATAGCTCCAAAATCTCTGGAAATATATTTTATTGTCGTTCAAAGTGCTGAAATACAGCACTTTAATTGTTTTGTATTTAATGTGTAATTTTTAATAACTCAAATAGCTCTTTTAGTGATTTTTATCAGAAAACTAAAAATTGAAGCGAGTTTAAATATATTTTAATCAATTTGATTAGACACTCAATTGTTCATCTAACACATTCAGAGGAGTATTTCAGGATATAAAAATGGACAATCTACTAACTGTACGGATAATGAATCAATTTTTTTACCAAAGCAACTCGATTGATAAAAGCAAAAAACTAATGAAAACAACACTGTTGAATTGGTTTAGTGACTGCTCGTTTGAAGTAGTTGCCAAAAATCGTGCACCAAAAATAGCTGCTAATTTTTTAGCGTCGTTTTGGGCTGTGTTATCATTATTTAGCAATACTAAGACACAAAACCGTTATGCAATGGTAGTTTGTCGTGCTTTTGTTGGAGTAATGTTTCTGACACTGGTTTCATCATTCAAAACTGTTGCTGCCTTGCCAGATTTGTCGGTAAGTACAAGTGTCAGCAATCAAAGCCCAGCAGTTGGTACAGACATTACTTATACAGTAAAAATTACCAATATCAATCCTGATAAAGCCACTGGAGTAGAATTAACTGATGTCTTGCCTCAAGGTGTTACGTTCAAATCATTGAATGTAAATGGTGTTGGTTCTGCTACAACTAGTACAACATCTGGCATTACGAGTGTAATTTGGAATGTTGGCGAAGTAGCTGGAAGTACAGCAGAACTTACGATGACCATCGTTGCTACTGTTACACAAAGAGGTTTTTGGTATAATACTGCAGAAATTACGAAAGAGACAGAACAAGATACAGATTCTACACCAAATAATCATTTGATTTTAGAAGATGACCAAGATGCTACTTGTTTTTCAATTGAAGAGTATTTTTATAATGGAGATGAATATACAACGAGTTTACCAACAGGTTTCACAAATATCGTTTGGACTAAAAAAGTAGGAGTTTCAGGTACTCCAACAGTTGTTACTAGTACTACTTCTGGTGTTACGCTTTTACCAGATGGAAACATCAGAATAACAGCAATCACTGATTATACAGAATTTGCTTTTACAGCCAATAACGGACGTTGTCCAGTAAATGGATGTTGTGCAATTAAATTTATACCAGGTGCATTTGGTTCGATTGGAAGTGTTGTTTGGAGTGATGTTGATGGCAATGGAATTAGAAATACAGGTGAAGCTGGTTTAAATGGTATTACGGTTGAATTGTATGATGCTACTGATAATACGCTTTTAGCAACAGATGTTACTGCTGATGGAGGAAGATACTTATTCAGTAATTTAATGTCTGGTTCTTACAAAGTAAAATTTATTTTACCATCTGGAAGAACATTTGTAACACCTAATGCTCCTGGAAGTAATGTTAATAATGACTCTGATGCAGGAACAGGTGGTTTTACAAACAATATTGCAATTGATGTAACGAAACCTTCTGGTGATGTTGGTAGAGATAATCTAACAATTGGTGCTGGTTTGGTTTCAGATTGTATTATTGGAACTGGAACTTTAACCGCAACCAATACAAGTTTATGTTTGCCAGCGGCAGGTGGAACGGTTGTTCTTACTGCAACAACGGGTGTATCGCCAACAGTACCTACTAATTATTCTGTAAGTTATATTTTAACAAAAGGGACTACTAATACAATTCAACAAATTAGCAGTACACCTTCATTTACAGTAGGGCTTCCTGATGATTATAAAATATTTACTTTAGTATATGATGCTAATTCAGCTAATAGCAATTTCTTGAATTTATCATCTGTCATTTTTGGGGTTACTAAAGCAAGTGATTTAGAAACGACCATTAATACAAGTGGAAAATGTGCGCAATTAGATGCTGTAGGTGTAGGATTTACTGTAAAAACTACTTTGGCCGCTCCATTTATACTAGGAACAACAGTGTGTGCAGGCGGAACAGTAACGATAGGAACTCCAGGCGTTACAAATCCAATTTTCCAATGGTTTACTTCGGCTACTGCTACCACTCCATTTGCTACTACTTCTTCAATCACAGTATCGCCAACACAAACGACTACTTATTTTTTAAGTATTGTTAGTACAACAGGTAGTGCTTGTCCAAGTGAAAAAGCATCTGTTGAAATAGCAGTTACTCCGAAACCTACAACGCCATCAGTAATTGCAAGTATTGCTAATAATTGTGCTATTAATGCTACTACAGTGAATTTGGCTAATGCTATTACAAGTACTGTTTCGGCAGGTGGAACTTTTGAATGGCATACTGCTAATTCAACTTCTTCGGCAGTTATTTCAAATCCTACTGCTATTGGTGCAGGAACTTATTTCCTTTTCGAAAAATCAAGCAATGGTTGTTATAGCGATGGCGCAATGGTTGTTGTAAATATTAATTCTTGTCAATGTACTAATCCTCCAGTAGTTAGTTTAACAGCACTTTTGCCAATTTGTGGAGGTGTTGCAAGTCCTGTACAATTAAATGCTATTTTGAGTGGTGGTGCAACAAGCGGTGTATGGACGACAGATGGAACAGGAACTTTTGACAATGCAAGTAGCTTGACAGCAAAATATACGCCATCTGCGGCTGATATGACAGATGGTTCAATTGTTTTAACATTTACATCGAATGACCCAGACGGAGCAGTTTCAGTTTGTAATGCTGCTGTTGCTAATACGATATTAACGATTAAAGCAAAACCAGTAGCACCTTTAAATTTGAAAAGTGACACGCTTATTTGCTTAGGAAGTTCAACTAAATTATTTGCGGTGAGTGCAGGTAATACTATTAAATGGTACACCTCTGCCACAAGTACAACTGCGATTGGTATTGGCTCTGACTTAGGTTTTGCCGTAAGCCCAACTAGCGAAGGTACTTTTACATATTTTGCTGAAGCGACAAGTCCAGAAGGTTGTGTGAGTGACCGTACTTCAATTTCATTCAAAGTAAAAAAATGTTTTACTGATTTAGCTGTTGTAAAAACGGTTATTACTTCTCCAGATGCTTCAACATCTCCATCTTATTTATTAGGTCAGGAAATTGCCTATACAATTGATGCTAGAAATATTGGTACGTTAAATTCTAACAATGTAACAGTTACAGATTTATTACCACAAGGAGCAACTTTTGTAAGTGCTATTCCTACAGGTCAATATAATAGCACAACAGGTGTTTGGAATGTTGGTAGCTTATCGGAAGGTTCAAATAAAATACTTTTAATTAATGTAAGATTAACCAGAACAGGTTCAATTGCCAATACTGCAACAATTACTGGTACTGAAGATGATCCCAATTCATTAGCTAACAATACTTCAACAGCAACCGTAACGGTTACTCAACGTGCAGATTTAAGTTTGGTAAAAACGGTTTCCAACCTTACTCCAAATGTAGGAGATACACTTACTTATACTTTAACGGTCAGCAATGCCGGACCGAATGTTGCGACCAATGTTGAAATCAAAGACATTATTCCTGCAGGTTTAACATTTATCTCAAGTACAAACACAACGCATACTTCTGGAGTTATCACTGGAACGATTGCTAGTATTCCTGTTGGTTCTTCACAAGTATTTACTTATCGTGCAAAAGTTGTTTCGGCAGGAACAATTACAAGTGCAGCTGAAGTGACTAAATCAGATCAGCCAGATCCAGATTCAACTCCTGCGAATGGTACGAGTAATACTGAAGATGATAGAAGTTCAGTAACGATTGTAGCAACAGAATTATGTAATCTTGTTGCGCCAGTAATTACTGCAACAAATAGTACAATTTGTTTGAATGGACAAACTACTTTAACGGCAACGGGTTGTACAGGTTCTACGATAGTATGGAGTTCTGGTCAGACAAATGTGGCATCAATTACAGTAAGTCCAACAAGTACAAGAACTTATACAGCGTCTTGTCAAAGAAATGCTTGTCAAAGTCCAGTTTCAAATGTTATCAGTATTACAGTTACAAATATTGCTTCGCCAAGTTTAGCTTCATCACAAGGTTCAATTTGTGTTGGTGAATCTTCAGTATTGACAGCAACAGGTTGTAGCGGAGTCGTTGAATGGCAAGTAGCAGGTTTACCAACAGGAAATACTTTAACAGTAACACCTTCTACTTCGCAAACATTTACAGCAAAATGTAAAGCTTCTGGTTGCGAAAGTGCTTTGGCTTCAATCAGTATCATTGTTACTCAGAAACCAAATGCTCCAGAAATTTTAGCAGAGAAAACAGAAATTTGTCCATCAGAATCTGTAACCTTAACAGCTTTAAATTGTAATGGTTCAGTAAGATGGAATACTGGTCAAACAACAACTTCTATTTTAGTAACTCCATTAGTAGAAACAAGTTATACCGCTACTTGTACAGTAAATGGTTGTATCAGTAATGCTTCAACTGCTAAGATTATTAAAGTAGTACCGATTCCAGCACCAACGATTAATACAACTGGTTTAACGATTTGTCCAGGTGCTTCTACTACTTTATCGGCAAGTGGTTGTACAGGTATTGTAACTTGGTATTTTGATGATAAAACGGCTACTGGAGCAAACCTTACGGTTACACCAACCCGTTCAACTTCTTATGCAGTAACTTGTAGTACAGCTTTTTGTACATCTGTAAAATCACAACAAGTAGTGGTTGCCGTTGAAAACCCTGCTATTCCAGTAATTACTTCTGCTACTTCAAGTATTTGTTTGGGAAGTGCTGTACAACTTACAGCTACTGGTTGTGCGGGTACAGTTAACTGGTCGGATGGTCAAAGAGGTACAATTGTATCAGTAGCGCCAACAACTACAACATCTTATACTGCAACTTGTAGTATCGGACAATGTACAAGTGCGGCATCATTGAGCAGAACGATTACTGTTACAAGAACTACAGCACCAGTTATTACTTCAGACAAAACAATTATTTGTTTAGGACAAAGCATTACTTTAACTGCTACAGGTTGTAGCGGAACAGTAAGATGGTCGGATGGTACAACAGGAAATCCTAAAACTATTTTGCCAAGTGCTAATGTTAGATTTACTGCTACTTGTGAAAGTTCAGCGTGTATTTCTCCAAATTCAAATGAATTATCATTGGTAGTGAATACTACTCCGACGATTAGTGCGCCAGTAGCTATTAATACAATAATTGCCGCAGGTGCAAGAGCTAATTTGACCCAATTGGTTACAAGTAGCACACCAGCAGGTACTAATTTAGTATTTAGAACTACGAATTCACCATTATCGACTGCTGTTTTAACCCCAACTACTGTTGGTGCTGGTACTTATTTTGCCTTTTATCAATCAACTGAAGGTTGTTACTCAGCAGGTGTAAGAATCATTGTTTATGATGGAAGCAACGCACAGAATGCTGATGTTGCGCTTCAAATTTCAGCAGATAGAACGACAGCTAAATTGGACGAGAATATCAATTTCTTAATTTCTGTAACTAACAATGGACCAGATGTTGCAAGAAATATAATGATTACCAATCCGCTTCCAGCGGGTTTAACATTTGTTTCTAGTTCAAGTGGATTAACGGTTTCAGGAGGACAAATCGTAATAAATTTTGATTCGCTTGAAAGAGGACAAGTAAGAACATTCGCTTATGTTGCTAAAATGAACGTAAGAACAAGTGTTGTGAATCCAGCTTCGGTTACTTCATTTAAAGATAGTAACCTAACAAACAATAATGGTTCAGTAACAATTATCGGAGAAAATGCAGATTTAAGTTTGGTAAAAACGGTTTCGAAACTTACTCCAACTGTAGGAGATACGCTTACTTATACATTAACGGTCAGCAATGCTGGACCAAATGTTGCAACCAATGTTGAAATTAAAGATATTATTCCAACAGGATTAATCTTTATCTCAAGTACAAACACGACTCATACTTCTGGTGTTATCACTGGAACGATTGCTAGTATTCCAGTTGGTTCTTCACAAGTATTTACTTATCGAGCAAAAGTTGTTTCAGCAGGAACAATTACAAGTGCAGCCGAAGTAACGAAATCAGACCAGCCAGATCCAGATTCAACTCCTGCCAATGGTACGAATAATACAGAAGATGATAGAAGTTCAGTAACAATTGTAGCTACAGAATTATGTAATCTTGTTGCGCCAGTGATTACTTCTGATAAAACAACGGTGTGTTTAGGACAAGCCATTACTTTAACAGCAACAGGTTGTGTTGGAACAATAAGATGGTCGGATGGTTCAACTGGAAGCCCTAAAACTATTTTGCCAAGTGCTAATGTGACATTTACGGCTACTTGTGAGAGTGGAGTATGTATTTCTCCAACTTCAAATGGATTATCATTTGTGGTAAATACTACTTCAACAATTGCTGCGCCAGTGGCTATTAATACAAGTATTGCGACTGGTACTACTGCCGACTTAACCAGACTGGTTACAAGTAGCACACCAACAGGTACAATTTTAGTATTTAGAACTACAAATTCACCAATATCAAATGTAGTATTAACACCAGCTGCTGTGAGTGTAGGTACTTATTTCGCTTTCTATCAATCGATTGATGGTTGTTATTCTGCTGGAACAAGAATTATTGTTGATAATGGAAATACTAGCCTTGAAGCAGATGTTGCAATTAAAATTGAAGCGGATAGAACTAGCGCAAAGTTGGATGAAAATATTAATTTCTTGATTTCTGTTACTAACAATGGACCGAACACAGCAAGAAATTTAGTGATTACCAATCCACTTCCAGCTGGTTTAACCTTTGTTTCTAGCTCAACAGGATTGACAATTTCAGGTGGACAAATCTTAATTAATCTTGATTCACTTGAAAGAGGACAAGTAAAAACATTTGCTTATGTTGCCAAAATGAAAGTAACCACTACAGTTGTAAACCCAGCTTCGGTTACTTCATTTAGAGATAGTAATCTTACGAATAATAATTCTTCAGTTACAATTAATGGAGAAAACACTGGTGTAGATTGTAAAATTGGTTTAGCGATGTCGGTTGCTGATACTTCAATTGTAAGACCTGGAGTTTACAATGTTAGATATCGTTTAATCGCTAAAAACTTCTGTAGCGATACGCTTAAAAATATCAGCTTAACCAGTAGCTTGGCAAGTACTTTCAAAAGCCCTGTTACGGTGACAGTGATTCAAAATCCAACTTTAGGAAGAGGTTCTAGATTGGTTGTAAATAATGGTTTTAGTTTGCTAGATTCTAATTTGGTTAATAAAGCTACCAGTTTAATGTTACCAAATGCTGTTGATACAATTACTTATGTTGTTCAAGTGGTAACTGGCGGCAATACTGGTCCATACAATAGCCAAGCTTTAATTACTGGAACTCGACCAAATGCTGAAGTACTTACAGCAAAATCTAGTGATGGAACAAATGTAAACGCCACTCCAAGTATTACGAAAGTACCATTAGGTCCACCAAATACAATAATTGGTTTAGCGAAAGAACTTGTAGCAACTGGACTAAAACGTGATTCTGCCAATGTTTGGACGGTTCCTTACCGTATCAGAGTTGTAAATATGGGTGCTTTTGATATTAAAAAGCTGAGTGTAAAAGATAGTTTAGATGGCGTATTTACTTTTAAAGGTGCAGTATTGTTAGGAAAACCAGTAGTAACAAGTACAAAAGCTAGCATTACAATTAATCCAAATTATACTGGTAAAGGCACTAATACCAATTTATTAGTTGATTCATTGAGTACATTGCTTAGAGGAGATTCTGCCATTATTAATTTAACAGTAAGGGTGAATGTTGCTGCTGCTACAGATTCTGTTTTCAATAACGTTGCAGTAGGAATAGGACTTGGTGTAGATAATAAATCTTATACCGACGTATCAACGAATGGAGTAAGTCCTGATGTAAACAAAGATGCTAATCCAAATAATGATAATGTTGCCACGCCAGTAATACTTAAAAAAGAAAATGGTTTGAATTCTCAGGCTTCGATAGGTCTTGCTTTAGCAGCTGTAACAGATACTGTTGCTCAGTCAGATGGTTCATACAATGTTACTTTAACGCTAGTTGCTAAAAACTACGGTCCAGTATTATTGAATAAAGTTGCTTTGAGCAATGATTTAGAAACGACGATTGGTAAGCAAGTTGGTTCATGGACTATTTTAGGAAGACCAACAATGGTGAGAGGAGTGAATGCTGTTTTGAATACAACTTTCAATGGAAGAAGAGACACAGTCCTTACAGTGGCAGAAAATACTGCTTTGGCAGTAGGAGACAGCATTGTGATAACTTATGTGGTAAATGTTACCAAACCTTTGATTGATACATTGTTCACTTTCGCTCATGCAAAAGCTGTGAGTGTAGAAAGTACTCCAGTTGATGTAACAGATTCATCAGTGAATGGCGCTAATCCTGATCCAAATAAAGACGGTAAACCTTTGGAATCGTCGCCAACACCAATGGTATTCCCTAAGAAGGTTACAGTAATATCAATTCCTCATGGATTCTCGCCAAATGGTGATGGGGTGAACGATACATTTGTAATTGATGGAGTAAATGCTGATGAAAGAGCCAACCTAGAAGTATATAACCGTTGGGGAAGTTTGGTGTATGCTTCTACAGATTATAAAAATGACTGGAACGGAATGCCAAATACTGGTCTAAGAATAATAGAAGTTGGAGATGGCTTACCTTCTGGTACTTATTTCTACGTGGTAACGGTTTACAAACGAGTATCAGGTGATAAAGTAGCATTACCTGTAAATGTTGAGCCAGTACGTTACATGACAATTTCTCGATAGAACATCAAGTTGTTGCCATTTCAAATACGGAATGGCAACAAATGAAATCCAATTAATCTTAGAACAGAATTGAAAATTCTGTTAAAACATAAAAAATTTAAATTTGAATCACATGAAGTTCAAAGGTTTGCTTTCAGGAATTAAATATGTGACAGCCCCATTGTTGTTAATCATCGCTGTACATTCGGTTCGGGCCCAGCAAGAGGTTCAATATTCTCAGTATATGTTCAATATGCTACCCTTGAACCCTGCTTATGCTGGTAGTCGTGATGTATTGAGTGCCACTGTTGTACACAGACAGCAATGGGTAAACATTACTGGTGCACCTACAACGCAATCTTTTTCAATAGATAGCCCAATCAATGGAGAAAAAGTAGGTGTTGGTTTCCAAGCGTATAATGATAGAATCGGGGATTATAGAAATGTAGGAATGTATGGTTCTTATGCCTACAGAGTAAAAGTTACGCAAAGAGCTACTTTAGCAATGGGGATTCAGGCTGGTGCAACTAGTATTTCTGGAAATTTAACACAAACCTTAGTGACTCAAACAGGTGATCAAGCCTTTACTTATTCATTTAATAAATGGTTGCCGAATTTTGGAGCTGGCGTATTTTTGAGTGACGACCGTGGTTATATCGGTTTTTCATGTCCTAGTTTAATGAGAAATAAGCTGACAAGTACGCAAACTGGTACCGCTACCGATTCAGCATCTCGTCAGGAACGTCATTATTTTATCATGTTGGGTTATGTATTTCCATTAGGAAGCTCGTTTACTTTAAAGCCGTCTTTTTTATCAAAAGTTACTCGTGATGCAGCTTCTTTTGATTTAAACATGAACCTTTGGTATAACGATAGAATTGCTTTAGGTTGCTCTTGGAGAACCAATAACTTGAAATTCTCTTCACCATTTACCAACCAAAATGGCGATGCAGTTATTGGAATGTTGGAAGTACAAGCTACCGATCAAATCCGTTTTGGCTATGCTTATGATTATGCAATTAATGGTTTAAAAAGTTTACAAAAAGGTTCGCATGAATTTATGCTTCGTTATGAATTTGGTTATCGTAAAACGAAAATTCTTACACCACGTTATTTTTAAAAAATCAATACTGAAAGAGTTAAATACTCAAAACCAAAGAGAAACCTTCTAGTAAAAACCATAGCTAGTAAAACATTTAAAACGATGATTAATTTGAATAAAATTATACTCACTTTCTGTATGGTGTTGCTTGCAACAGCCTGTACGATTGCTCAGACATTAAAAGATGCGGAGTATCATTTCAAGCAGATGAGTTACCTAAATGCTTCTGAATTGTTTGAACAGGTGCTAAAAGGTAAACTATCAGATGCAGACCGACAGGCTGCGATGATAAAATTAGCTTATTCATACAGACAAATGCGTGATTCACAAAACGCAGAAAGAGTTTATCATGAACTGGTATCAAAAGGAGCAACATTTTCTGGTGCTGATACAAAGGTATATTTATACTATGCCCAAGCATTGGCTTCTAATGGAAAATATAAGGAAGCGCAAGATGTTTATGAACAATATTCAAAAGTAGAAATCGCAGATAAAAGAAGCGGAGGTTTCCAGAAATTATATAAAAACGTTGATGTTTTAAACAGAAATGCTACTTGTTATAAAGTAGATTACTTGTCAATTAATACTGACCATGCCGATTTTAGTCCGATGTATTATAAAAATGGTTTGGTTTTTAATTCAAGTAGAGTAAATGAAATCGGTTTGAAAAGAATGTTTTCTTGGGATAATTCACATTTCCTAGATATGTATTATTTGAGTGATATAAACCAATTGACGGTGACAACACCTGCTGGTTTGGGAAGTTCTGCGGATGATAAATTGAAAATTGGAAAAAAAGGAAAAGCCATCGGCGAAGATGAATATACTGCCCCAACTGCCAATGATACCAGAACGATTGGAACATTCAGTGGTTCAAATATCTACCGAAATTTTGTAGAAACTCCGGGCGTAAAAACGGAAAGTTTTAGCAAAAGCTTAAATACCAAATACCACGAAGGACCAATGACTTTTACCAGCGATGGCAAAAGAGTAATTTTTACTAGAAATAATTACAATAACGGTAAATACAAAACTTCTGCTGATAAGGTTAATAAACTGAAAATCTATACTGCTGAAGAAAAGGGTGGAGAATGGGTAAATATCAAAGAAATTCCATTTGATAATAACGATTATTCAACTGGACATCCTTCGCTTACGAAAGACAATAAACTGATGTATTTTGTTTCGGATATGCCAGGAGGTTATGGTGGAACTGATATTTATGTTTGCGAATATAACGATGGGAAATTTGGTAAACCTATTAATATGGGACCAACCATTAATACTTTAGGGAATGAAATGTTCCCATTTGTGGATGAAAGAGCTAATTTATACTTTTCATCAGATGGTCATCCCGGATTAGGCGATTTAGATATTTTTTATGTGAAACTTTCTGGTACAAAAGTATTGAGTAATGTCTCAAACATGGGAATGCCTATTAATTCAAGTAAAGATGATTTTGGATTGATTACTGATGGAGAACGCAAATCGGGCTATTTTTCTTCAAATCGCAAACGTGGAGGAACTGATGATGATATTTACCGTTTTACTCGTGAGTGTGATGAAAAACCAGAATGTCAAGAACTGCAAGTAATTGTATATGATGCAGATTCAAAAATGCCTTTAGATAATACGGATGTTGCAGTAGTTGAAAATGGCAAAACAGTGATGAAAAAGACAGATTCAAATGGTTCGTTCAGAATTTGTATTGATTTGAACAAGCAATTTGGTTTCAATGCAAGTAGAGATAGTTATTTGCCTAATAGTGTTTCGTTTACAAGTACTGAAAGTAATATGCTGAGAGCGCTTGAGATTCCTTTGATGCGAGTACTTATGAGTGACAGTACCGATGTTGCGGTTTCTAAGAATACCTCTCCTTGCCCTGCAACTAAAATTGTAAAAGGAAGAGTAACAGTGAATAAAGATAAATCGTCGTTAGGTGGTGTAAAAGTTACACTTACCAATGAATGTGATGGCACAATACAAACTGTTGTGACTGGTCCAAACGGGCGTTATCAGTTTGAAATTTGTGAAGGATGTGAATATACGATAGATGCTTCTAAAGATAATTTTGCCTCAAAAGGAAACAAAATAGATAAATTAGGAAAAGACGACCCACAAGAAATCAATTCTAATTTAAGTATGTTTGAAGAAGGTGATGTCATTGCTATCGACAATATTTACTATAATTATACCAAGTACAATATTCGTCCTGATGCAGCTAAAGAATTGAATAAATTGTTGTTATTAATGCGCCGTTATCCGAATATGAGAATTGAAGTTCGTTCTCATACTGATAGTAGAGCAACAACAGAATTCAACCAAACACTTTCTGAAAATCGTTCAGCTTCGGTAGTCCAATATTTGGTAAAAAGAGGTATTGCCGCTAACAGATTTGAGACTTCTGGCTATGGCGAAACACAATTATTAAACGAATGTGCCGACGGAATAGAATGTACAGAAGAGCAACATCAAACCAACAGACGTTCGGAGTTTAAGATTATTCAGTTAAAATAAGTGGATTAATAATCAAAAAAGGCTAATCAGATATTCTGGTTAGCCTTTTTTGATATAAGCTTCTGAATACTATTTCAGTACTCTTGGCAATGTAATATTTACTTCAAAAATACTATTTGTACAGGTTACTTCTAATTGCCCACCAATACTTTTCACCCATTCATTTACGATGTATAAACCTAAACCTGTACCATTCTTATCTTTGGTAACATGTGCTTGGTAAAAAGGTTTTATCGCCTGAGTATCCATTTCATAAATACCCAGAAAGTGATTTTTTAAATTTAGTATCAGTTCTGAATCGGTAGTGAGTATTTCGGAATAAATTCTATAATCTATATTCGCAAATTGAATGATATTTTGATACAGTTCTGAAAGTATGTTCTCAAGAAAAATGCTGTCGTATCCTTCAAGTGGCAAGGCTTTGTGGTTCGCAATTAAGTGGAAATCAGTGGGTTTGCTTTTCTTGAGTTGATTGAATAACTTATTTTCAAGCTTTACAATATCTACTTGTTCTTTGGCAGCATGTTTCCAAGGATTTATGCCATTGATTAGCTGATTGTACCAAAGTAATTTTCTTGTAATTCTGAGCATCCTATTGCCCGAAAGCCTAATGCCATCAATCAGTACTTGAAGCTCGTTGATGTCTAATAAATCAGAATTGTCAATATGTTCTGACATCAAATCAGTAAAATTGACAATACCATTTAGTGGAGTAAGGTATTCATGATTCGAGATACTCAGAAAAATATCGGTAGCATTTTTTCTGATTTCGACATCAGCAGAGGCTTTTTTAAGAGAGCTAATTTCTAACCTAGAATTAATCGTCTCTACTAAATCTTTGGTGGTAAATGGTTTCGTCAGGAAATCATCTGCACCCAAATTCATTCCTTTTCTTTTGTCAGATAAATCGGCTCTTGCTGAAAGAAAAATAAATGGAAGATTGACCAAACCTTTTTCATAACGGATAATTCTGAGAATCTCATAGCCATCCATTTCACCAAGCATAATATCACAAATTACGATGTCGGGTTGAATTTCCTCAATTAATTGAATCCCGATTTCTCCTTCTTCTGCAACAAAGCAGCTAAATCCGCTTATTTCTAAAATTGTTTTTGTATTATCTGCAAGCAAAAAATCATCCTCTATCAATACGATTTTAGTCATAATTGTTTTTGTAAAATATTGTTAATCATAAATCAAAAATTACACTTTTTGACTAAAAAGCTTTTTTGATGTAGAAGAACATCTATATTGATTAGAGAACCGAGTTGAAGTTGTTAGTAGCAAGAAGGAGGGCTTCTTGTAACCTGTTTTTACTTACAGGTTTTTCGAGATACGCTGCAGTTTTTAACGTAATTCCAGCTAGATTACACAACTCATCGAAACTATTTTGGCTGGCTGCTGATACGATGATGATTTCAATATGTTTATCAGAAAATTCTTCGGGATTGCTTTCTAAGTAAAATAGAAATTCGTAACCATCCATTACTGGCATATTCAAGTCTAATAAAACAATGAGTTTTTTTTCAGTAGATTGTTTTATCCATGCTATAGCCTCTTGACCATCGGTGGTTTCGCTGTAAGATATATTAAATGATTGCAGTGAACGAGAAAGTAAAATTCTGTTGAGATGTTCGTCATCTACAATTAAAGTCTGGGGAATATTATTCATTTCGTTTCAAAATTTTATTAATAGAGATCAAATTCTCTTTTAATAATTTTAAAGAGACTGAGTTATTAATATCGTACCGAGTACCTAAGTTTATAAAACTCAATAACTCAATTTGTTTTATTGACCGATTGAAATTGTATTACACAATCGGTAGATTTAAAATAAGTTTAATAATGGAGTACTTTCAATTGCTGTAAATACTCTTCAGGCAATTGAAGTAATATTTATAGTTTATTAAGTAATTTATAAATTTATACTAAGGCAAATTTTACTTATTTTTTGATAATTATCAAGAAATACGCTTTTGGCTAAATTACTTATTTATTCATTAATAACAAAAATTATAAATGCTCTTTTTTGATTGTTCGTCTCTTTTTTACTCCAACTATTGTTACCGTTATTTTCTTTATAAATAACTGAAATGAAGGATGAATGTTGAACCTTTGTTTTCTTCGCTCTCAAAGTTGAGTTTGCCTCCATTTAGTTTGACAAGGTTCTTTGCAATGACTAAACCTAAACCCGTTCCTTCGATTCTCCCAACATTGCTGGCTCTGTAAAATGAATTAAAGATTTTATTTTTTACTTCTGTTGGAATACCAATGCCGAAATCTTGAATAATAATTTCAAAGGAATTTTCATAAAATGACAAACTCAGTATTGGATTTGGGCGATTTCTGGAATATTTAAAGGCATTTGAAACCAGATTATCAAGTACGAGATTGAGATGGAGTGGGTCTATTTCAGCAATAGTTGGTATGCCTGTTACTTTAAATTCAATTGTACGACCATCTTTTTGCAAGGCATTTTGTCCTTCAAAGCAAGATTTTACTAGTTCGATAACATTTACACGTTCTTTGTTGCAACTCAAATTGTTAGATTCAATTTTGCCAACAATCAATATTTCGTTCATCAAACTCGTGATTCTATCAATTTGACTACCAATAATATTAACATGCTTTTTGATATGCGGATTTTGGTCTTTGTCTATCAACTGAATAATCTCAGTACTTGAACGAATCGTAGAAAGTGGCGTTCTGAATTCATGCGATGCTACATTGACAAAAAGCGTTTTTAAATCATTCAATTCTTTTTCTTTTTGTAAAGAAGCCATTAAAATTTCTTCAGTACGTTTTCTATCGTTGATTTCCCTTGAAGAAGTAATGATGCGATGTGTGAGGTCGTAATCGTCAAAAAATACTTTAGAGTTTGTTTCTAGCCAAACATATTCGCCATCGGCATTTCTGAAACGATAACTAATATAGGATGAAGTAGTTCCTGCAAAAGGTAGTTGTTCTTTATCAACCAGTTTTAAATCGTCGGGATGATAATAATCCGAGAGTTTCTTCCCAAGTAAATCTTGTGGTTCATAGCCTGTAATTTGTTTAATAGAGGGCGAAATGTACAACAATGTGCCTTCTAAATCGTGAATACAGACTAAATCCTTAACATTGTTGGAGAGTAATTCGTAGATATGAGCATTTTCCTTTTGTCGGGTAATGTCTCTGAGTGTACCGGTAGCACCAATTACAAATCCTTTTGCGTCTGAAATAAAAGTTACAGAAGCTTTAATCCATTTTATTTCACCTGTTTGGGTGATAAACCTAGCGAGATGTTTACTGGTAGTTTTTTTTTCTCGAATGAGGGCATCAAAAAGCTGCTCTTTTTTGTCAGCATCTTCAGGGTGCATGAAATCGTAGAAAGGTTTTCCTAACGATTCCTCATTGCTATAACCAAGAATTTTAGTCCATGAATCATTCAGGAAAGTCCAACGCCAATGTTCATCTGTTTTAAATATAATATCACTTATGAGGTTGATTACTTCATGATATTGGCTTTCAGAATAAAGGCTGTTTTCAGTGATGAAAGGTTTCGCATCATCAGGTAAGTAAAATTGAACTAAAATCATCGAAATTTCGCCATTTTCGTCATTAATTGGCGTAAACTTATGGTTTAGTTTTTGAGGTTCAATACTTATTTCACGTCCTTCAAATGCGTTTTGATAACTTTGGGCTAAAGAAATAAAAAACTGTTTTTGAGATGTTATTACTTTGCTTACTTTATTGATTTGTGGTCTTTCATTAAAACTATAAACATAATTTCTAATATAAGTTTCATTAAAATACATGAAACGGTATTCTTTATCTAAAATGTAAACATTGCCTTCTAATGAATTCAATATTACTTCTGATAGATAATTAATTGAGGAAGATTTCATCTGGTAAATGGCGGTTTTAATTTTTCAAAATGATGATAACTCACTACTCAATCGGACGGCTATTTATATAAGAGATAAAACAAAAAAGTATTCATTTTTAGCGAAAACAAATACGCAAGGTTTCATCAAACACCTGATTAGCAATATCATTTGCTAATTGTATAATTTAATTTTTGGCAGTTTTAATTTATATTTTGAAAAGGCTAATTTAATGTTGTGCGGTATCAAAATAGCTTTTCGTTACTCATGATAAAATTCCGAAACCCAAAAGATTTCGTGTTTAAAAAATGTAGATATAGTTAATTTGATAAAAGGAAATTAATTAATCGTAGAGACTTTGCATGAAGGATTGCGAATTCAAAATTACAAATTGAGCTTAATTTACCCAATTGTTATTTACTAATTAAATAATGGATTTTTCCTGATAAATACATCCTGCTCGAAAGATACTCTATATTCAGATAAAAAGTGAGTACTTTTTAGATAATAATCTGTAGAAATGATTTGAGCACCCGAAATTTTAGCGGCTTCAAATTGAGAATAATCATTTTGGCGAGCTTGAACGGTTTCTGCATCAGCACGAGTTCTGACGATGTAACCCTTTGATACATATTCTTTGATTAATGTTTGATTCTTTTTGGGATCATTTAAAATTAATATAGCTGCTTCAGGAGTATTAGGAATGGCATTAGCAAACATTATTCTACCTTTTAGGGATGGATGCCCTTTGATAAACATTTCTCTTTTTTCATCTTGTTCATCTAAGATAAAAACAAATTTTCCACGCGCATCTTTTAGTTTTGGCCAATTAAACTTTTGCACGGCATTTTCTAATGTTGAGTAATGTCCTTGAATATCAGAAGGTTTGATGATTTTTGATGTGCCCAAATACTTTTTTAGTATTTCTTCAAGGGCATCAAATGTTTTTGCGGTGAACTTTTCTGGCACTACAAAACCTGCTTTTTTAATTTCATCATCTTTGGCATTGATGGTGATATAAATTGGTTCGTGATTTGGGTTTTTATCAGACCAGTTTTTTAGTTCAATTAAATAATCTTTGAAAAGTGGATGATGACTTCTGAAATCTATATCTTGTACATGAAAAACTTTGAAACCCCGCAATAACATTTGTTTTTCGGTATCGAAAGGAGCTTGGTTTTTTACCAATTTTAAACCCAGTGGATTGGCGTATTTTCCACCGAGTGAATCTGAATAAACATCAAGTTCTAAATTTCTTAAACCTAAGTCGAGTTGAGTAGAAATAGGAGGGTGGCTGTACTCCAAACCAGATAAATCGGATTGGTCTTTACTCTTGATAAGTTGAAAGAGCGAAGCGTCTATCGCTACTTTATAACTATTATGCGAACCAATTACTTGAATTTTATTAATGGTAAGTTGGTCTAAATTTTTAGTCGGAACTGAAAAACAAAATATGATAAAAAACGTACTAAGTATAAGTTTCATGAGGGCTGATTAATTAAAAATTGACGTAATGCTTGTGTGTTGAGATACATGACCTTTAGCGATTCTTTAAAATTAGCTAATTAAACTACATTCTTTATAAGGTCTTGTCTTAATTAATCCAATGATATTTATTTTGTAATATTTTGATAATTATGACTTATTCAACTTTGATTGATAGCATGAAAAAACTAATTACTTTGCTGATTTTTATTGCGATTAATTTTGGTGCAATAGCTCAGCATATTCAGGTTGAAAATACAGCTTATCAGCTTTTATTAAAAACCTTACTTTCACACAGCGTTCCTGAAATGTCTGTAAATGAATTGACTAAGAAAAACAATACTGTACTTTTATTAGATGCTCGTGAACCTAAGGAATATCAAATCAGCCATTTGAAAGATGCAAAACTAGTAGGCTATGAAAAGCTAGATTTGTCGTCTTTAAAAAACACTCCTAAAAATCAGCCAATTGTAGTATATTGTTCTGTGGGTTATAGAAGTGAAAAAGTCGCTGAAAAGCTTTTACAACAAGGTTTTACCAATGTCCATAATTTGTACGGAGGAATTTTTGAATGGAAAAATCAAAACCAAGCACTTGTTAATGAAAAGGGAATCACAGATGAAGTACATGCTTACGATAAAACATGGGGAATCTGGTTGAAAAAAGGGAAGAAAGTATATAAATAACTACAATCTGAAACATTAATTACACATATTTTGTATTTAAAGACAAGTAAATATTTTATTCATTAAATTATTATTCACAATGACTTCATTAGAAACTGTAAAACAATACTACGCTTGTTTTAACAACAAAGATTGGGCTGGAATGTTAGCACTTTTACATCCAGAAGTACGCCACGAGCCAAACCAAGGCGAACCTAGAATTGGCATTGAATTATTCACGGAATTCCTACAACACATGGATGAATCTTATGAAGAAACACTGACCGAAATGGTATTTTTTGATGAACCAACAGGCGAACGTGTAGCTGTGGAGTTTGTTGTAAACGGAATTTATAAAAAAGGAGAAGAAGGCTTGCCAGAAGCCCATAACCAAACTTATATTTTACCAGCAGCAGCTTTTTTAGGTTTGAAAGATGGTAAAATCAGCCGAGTAACTACTTATTATAATCTCCCTTTGTGGATTCAATTGGTTTCTGAATAAGGCTAAATTTTATGCAAACACTTTCATTTATTCAAAAAAAAGGAGCAGAAATTACAACTGTTTTTGAAGATTTAGCCAATTTAAGAATCACCGTTTTTCGTGATTTCCCCTACCTTTATGAAGGTTCGGTAGATTATGAAATGGAGTATTTGAAAATATATTCCCAAGCAGAAAAAGCATTGCTTTTTGCAGTTTACGATGGTTCAAAAATGGTTGGAGCGACCACCTGTATTCCATTGGCAGACGAAGCTCCAGAAGTACGTTTGCCTTTTGAAAAAGCAGGTTTAACGATAGATTCAATCTTTTATTTTGGCGAAAGTATTCTGTTGAAAGAGTACAGAGGTTTAGGTTTGGGTCATCGTTTTTTTGATGAACGTGAAGCTCATGCTCGAAGCTTCGGTAATTTTAAAACTACTTGTTTTTGTGCGGTTGACCGTGGCGAAAATCATCCTTTGCAACCTGAAGATTATCGACCAAATGATGCTTTTTGGTTGAAAAGAGGCTATCAAAAGGATTTTTCTTTGCAAAGTACTTTTGAATGGCCAGATATTAATGAAAGTGTATCAACACCCAAAACGATGATTTATTGGAAACGAGCTTTATAAAACAAACCTATGACAGTTACTTTTGCCTCAGCACAATATCCAATCAGTGAACATGCCGATGTAGAAAGTTGGCGAAAACATACCGAAAATTGGGTTTTGAATGCTGTTCAACAAAAAGCACAATTATTACTTTTCCCAGAATATGGTTCTATGGAATTGGTAAGTGTTTTTTCCAAAGCAATTCAAGCAAATATTCATCAACAAGTACAAGAACTACAAAGTTTGAAAGATGAATTCTGTGATTTTTTTGCAAGTTTAGCCATTAAGTATCAAGTAATAATTGTAGCACCAAGTTTTCCTGTGCTTGAAAATACTAAGATTTTTAATCGTGCTTTTGTGTTTTCGCCGAAAGGTTTGGTGGGTTTTCAAGATAAATTTTTCATGACTCGTTTTGAAAATGAAGAATGGGGAATTGATACCGCCGAACCAAAACAATTAACACTTTTCGAAGCTGATTGGGGTTCATTTGGCATTCAAATTTGCTATGACGTTGAATTTGCTCTGGGTTCACAATTACTTGCTCAGGCAGGTGCTTCTTTAATTTTAGCGCCAAGTTGTACCGAAACCATTCGTGGCGCTATTCGTGTGCATGTTGGAGCGAGAGCAAGGGCTTTGGAAAATCAGGCTTTTACCATTGTTTCTCAAACAGTTGGTAATGCAGAATGGTCGCCAGCGGTGGATATTAATTATGGTTTTGCTGGATTTTATACCACGCCCGACAAAGAAATGCCCGAAGAAGGAATTATTTCAACTAAACAGCCACAGGAAATTGGTTGGTTGATTGAAACCTTAGATTTTTCAGTAATTGAAAAAGTAAGAAACGACGGACAAGTATTTAATTATAAAGATCATCAGCGTTTAAGCGTTGGTTTTATTGATAATGAGATTAGGGTGGTAAAGAAAAGAGTGTAAAGTTTGTATTTAAAACTAGACGATGTACAACAAGCCGTTTTTTTGTGTAATCTTTTTTTTGTTTTTCTATTTGGAAAATGTGCAAAAAAACTTTGCTCAAATTAAGGTCAATGAGCTTGAAACCGTCTCAACGAAAGATGGTTTACCAACCAACGAAGTATATCATTTGGCGAAAGACAAAAAAGGCTTTTTGTGGCTGGCTACCAGAAAAGGATTATTTCGCTATGATGGTTATGAGTTTTTGAGTATTGGTCCAAAAGCTTTTGCCGAAAAAATCAGCTTACTTGATGATCAGCATTTGATTGTCTCGCTTTCATCAACTGGTATTTTCAACATTAATACACAAACGCTTACTGCTACCGAAATTGCTTCTCCCAAATGGTCGGATGATAATCCTGATAATGACCATTTCAATAATGTTTTTGTAGATGCTAAAAAGAGAATTTGGTGTGGTGATTTTCATCACGCCAAATTTTATGACATAAAAAACAAACGTTGGCATTTATTCAGACTTTTCACCAATACTGCTGAAGACGTTACTTCTATTCGTTTCTTTCAAGATAGTCAACAAAAAGTATGGATTTTGGCATTGAATAAGCTTTATTTTTTTGATGAAAAACGTAGAAAACCTGTACTTTTTAAAACCTTTTCTAAGTCAATTACTTTAAGGACAATCGCTGAATATGGGAATTCTTTTTATTTAGGTACTTTGCAAAAAAAGCTTATTGCTTTGAATATCAACACGAAAAGTATTCAGGAGTATCATGAAGGATTAAGCGATACCGAAATCAATGATGTGCTTTTTTATAAAGATTTAGGTTTACAAAAGTGTTTGGTGGCTACTTCTGGTGGTTTATATACTTTTGATATTTTTAGCCAAAAATTTTCGCATATCGACCAATTTAATCAGATAAAACCACGATTTACTGCTCTTTATTTAGACAATCAATTACAAAAAATCTGGATTGCTAGCGACGCTGGCTTACTGAAATATCAGAATGGGAAAAAAAGTTGCGAAACAATTTTTATTCCTCCTTCAGTAACACAGTTGCCAGTAACGATTAATGCTTTTTTGAAACCAAATCCCAATGAAATCTACTTAGGTTTGTCGCATTCGGGGATTTTGAAGTATCATCAACAAAATGATAGGTTTACGAAATTTGATTTACCTTCAGATATTTCCGTCAATAAAATGGCAATAACGCATGAAGGTGATTTATTGCTTGCCACCACAAAAGGCGTATATCAATTGCCTAAAAATGGGAAAGCGTTGAACCGAATTTTCCCTGCGATTTCTTCCGATATTAAAGTTATTTGTATCGATAGTAAAAATCAGGTTTGGCTGAGTGCTGAATATCAGCCTATCCAAGTATTTTCTTATCCAAAACAACAAACGTTGAAGTTATGGAGCGATAAAGTGAAGAATGAGTTTTGGACAAAAAGTCTTGTCAATGATATATTGCTATCAGACGATGGAAAAGTCTGGTTAGCTTCTTGGTATTCTCCTGGTTTTGGAATCTGTTATTTTGATGAAAAGAAACAGGAATTTATACAAGTAGCTGATTTAAAGCAGAATATTAAAAGGCATAATCAGTTTATTGGAGATTACTTTTTGGCATTAGCTAATCGGAATCATCAAATATTTGCTTCAGGCTATGGTGGTTTTAATGTGCTGGATAACGGAGGAAAAATTTTGTCAGAATTAGAAGTCAATAAAGCAAAAGATAATTTTCCTGATGATTATTTTGCCAAAATAGATGTTGACCGCCAAGGAAGTATTTGGGTCGGCACTTTTGATGGTTTACTTCGTTTTAGTCCAGATTTCAAGCAATATGCAAAATTTATCGAAGAAGATGGTTTAATTAGCAATAATACCAGCAACGGTTTTTTGTTAGATGATGAAAGTAAATTATGGATAGGGCAGAAGAACGGCATAAATATTTTAAAAATTAATGAACTTGCCAAGAGCGAAGAGCCAGCCGTATTCCTGAGTACTTTTGAAACACTTGGTGGTACAAAGATTTCAAATCAAACAGCTTTAGTAAAATTGTTGCGTTACCAAAACAATTTAAGCCTGAGTTTTTCACCGTTAAATTTTGCTCCAGCAGCAAAAAATCAATTTCGTTATCGCTTGCTTGGTATTAATCAAAATTGGGTGAATAATGGCACGAATAATCGACTCGTTTTTGTTGATTTACAACCCAATACTTATCAATTAGAAGTTTCAATTGGAACAAATCACGGTGTTTGGAGTAAAAAGCCGTATCTGATTACCTTCACCATTGAGCCTAGTTTTATAGAAACAATTTGGTTCAAGTTGTTGATTTTAGTGTGTTTATCGTTGATTGCTTATGTTTTTTATCGTTATAGAATTAATCAAATTTTGAAAATTGAACAACTAAGAACTGAAATTTCAGCAGATTTGCATGATGATGTTGGCGCAACTTTAAGCAGTATTTCTATTCTTTCTACGCTGGTTCAACATCAAGTAAAAGACTCCCCAACAGCCCAAAAATACTTGAATACGATTTTGGAAGATACTTCTTCGTTACAAAATAAATTAGAAGAAATTGTTTGGAGTTTGCGTTCAGACCGTGATACCGTCGGGCAATTAACGGCAAGAATCCGAAGAATTGGCGCTGAAATTTTTGAAGCCAAAGGAATTAATTATGAATTTGAAGTAGATGATTCAATCGGTCATTTAAAACTTTCGATGGATTTCAGAAGGAATCTTTTATTGATTGCTAAAGAAGCTGTGAATAATTTAGTCAAGTATTCGGAATGCAAACAAGTGAAAATCTCGATTCTGAAAGTAAAAGGTAACTTGGAATTAATTGTTAAAGATGATGGGAAAGGATTCGAAAATACCAACATTGAAGGCAACGGATTACGAAATATGCGAGCCAGAGCCAGTAAAATGAAAGGGAAACTGACCGTTTACTCAAAAATAGGTATTGGTACGGAGGTTAAATTAGTGGTTTCTCTCACACAAATAGGGGATTGACTTTGGCGATACTGATGGCGTAATTTGTTTTTATTTTAAAATACAAAATTGATTTACTTTGAGCGAAAAATTATCATCACTCAAAACACATCAACAATCCTGACTCCTAATTTTAAACAATCTGCCAAGAAAATGCATCAAATCCTGATTTATGAAGACAACGAAAGACTGAGAAATTCCCTAGAATTACTCCTGAAAGGAATGCCCAATATGAACGTTGTAGGTGGTTTTGGAAATTGTGATAAAGTAATAGAACAAGTAAAAAACTTAATGCCAACCGTTATTTTAATGGATATTGATATGCCGGGAGAAGGCGGAATTATTGGCGTAGAAAAGGTAAAAAGGCATTTTCCAGAAGTATTTGTGCTAATGTTTACCGTTTTTGACGACGACGAGCGACTCATGGCTTGCTTACGTTCGGGAGCAAATGGCTATTTATTAAAGAAAACCTCACCCTTACAAATCATTGATGCCATCGAAAATGTGGCTTCTGGCGGTGCGCCGATGACACCAGAAATTGCCCGAAGAGTACTAGAAACCTTCAAAGTAGAACGTAAAATTCCTAGCGATTTAGGGCTTACTCCTCGTGAGATGCAAGTGCTAGAATTGTTGATAAAAGGGCATACTTATAAAATGATTGCTCATGACTTTTCTATTTCTGTTGAAACTGTTCGTTCACATTTAAAAAATATTTATGAAAAAATGCACGTAAATAATGGTAACGAAGCCGTTGCCAAGGCTTTACGAATGCGACTTTTTGAATAAATTCGAGTCAATTTTCTCTTTTTCATTCTCCGTCATCCCCCAAAAGTGCTATTGATAGCTTCCTGCTAATTCTTCAATTTTGATGTGTATTGCAGTTGTAAAAACAACGCTTAAACATCAATGGTGATGAAAAAAATATACCTCTTTATTTTTCTGTGTTTCATGCAAAAAGGTTTTTCACAAGACCTTAATAACTTGAAAAATCAAAAACCGATTTCGGTTTCAGGGGGAATTAATGTTAATATTGGTACTTACAATAGTTTATCAGGCGGAAAAACCCGCCTTGATCCTTTCTCTTGGACACTCAGTGCTTCGCCAACGCTCAATCTTTATGGCGTTCAATTACCTTTTTTCTTTTTACTGAACAAACAATCTCGCTCGCTTGCTGGACCATTTCAACAATTTGGCGTAAGTCCAAGCTATAAATGGGCAAAAGCCCATTTGGGTTATCGAAACCTGATGTTTTCGCCTTATACTTTAGGTGGAAGGCTTTTTAATGGAGCTGGTTTGGAATTGAATCCTGGTAAACTTCGCTTTGCTGTGATTTATGGACAATTCCAGAAAGCAGAAATGGGCTATTTAGATACAAATAATCCAACGAATCCGAATTTACCAAACGGATTATCGCCTGCGTATCAACGTAATGGTTTTGCTGCAAAATTAGGTTTTGGTACTACACAAAACCATTTTGATATTACTTTCCTAAAAATTAAAGATGACCAAAAATCTATTACTTTTCCTGCTGATTTTGGCAAAGTAACACCAGATGAAAATACAGTAATTGGTATTTCTCAGCAATTTCTTTTCTTCAAACATTTATTCTGGAAAAGTGATATTGGCTTGAGTTTATATACTCGTGATGTGCGTCGAGAAATGGTTGATCAGCAAGATTTAGAAAAGTATTCCTTCATTACTAAAATTGTGGACATCCGAAAAGGTACTTCACTTGGCTGGGCTGGCGAAACTACGGTTGGTTTACAATTCAATACTTTTAGTATTCAAGGACAATACAAATTGATTTCTGCTGATTACCAGTCGATGGGAGCGTATTTTTTCAATACAGATATGGAAGAATATTCGGGTGCAGCTTCCATTTCGACTTTACAAGGAAAAGTACAATTATCAGGTACTTATGGTATTCAGAAAGATAATGTCAGTAAACTCAAAGAATATACCACCACACGCAATATTGGTTCAGCCAATTTGAATATTCAGTTTTCTCGAACGCTCGGCTTATCTGTGAATTATTCAAATTATGGTACTTCACAAAACATTCCCAATCAGATTATTGATACCGTAAAAATTTCACAGTTGAACCAAAGTTTGATGATTGCTCCACGTTGGTTTAAAACTTCTGGAACAGTTTCTCATGCCGTAAACGGCGTACTTTCTTATCAAAATGCCAACGATTTAAATACCATTTCAAAAGTACGCACAGACTTCAATAACATCTTCGGTTCGCTTACTTACAGTTACGGAATGCCTACTCGAAAAATCACTTTTACGCCCGGTTTATTATTCATTCGCAACCTTTTGCCGATTTATAATACTTCGTCGATGGGTGTTTCATTTTCTGCTCAGCGAGGAAGTAAAAAGAATAATTTCAATACTTCGCTTTCGCTGAATTATACCCAAAATGCACAGGAACAAGTAAATACAGGAAGGACTTTCAACGCCCGTTTGAACGGTACTTATCGCCTGACCAAAAAACAACAATTCAATTTAAGTCTTTCAACGATTGTCAATTCCGACAATAAAAACGAACGCAGGAATTTCTCAGAATTATACATGAATGCTGGTTATGGTATTTCATTTTAAAATAATAAACAACGGTAAGATGAAACGAATACTCTTTTACTTATTGCTCTTGTTTGTATGCTTTCAAAAGATGCAAGCACAACAATTAAAAGTAACAGTTCAACTGATACTTTCGCCTCCTTTTAGTCCGAGAGTGGTTGACTTTGTGGATAATCCAAATAAACAAGCAGCCATTGTTTTAATCACTAACAATGGTGAACCTGTGAATACGCCCATCAAAATTGTTGGGCAAATCACCAATCGTTCTACTGGAGGAAGGATTTTTACGGCTGCCGATTATAAACCCAATGTCCCACTTTTATTAAATCCAGTTGGACAACCTTTACAAGTAAATTTTGGGCAAGAAAATAGTGGTTTTATAGATGCTAACAATACGCAAGTTGTAGGATTTGATAAAGCAACAAAAGACCAAATTGTACTTTCGGGGATTTTTCCACAAGGATATTATGATTTTTGTGTGTATGCAGTGCCTTATGATGCCAATGTAGAAAGTTTTCAAAATCTTTCGGGACAATGCCAAAGTATTCCTTTGACTTTTGTAGAACCGCCACGTCTTACTTTGCCTTCTTGCGGTTATAAAATGATAAAACGTGAGAACGTTCCGCAACAACAAGTATTTACTTGGTCGCCACCAGTAGGGAATATTTCTGGAGCTCAGATTCGATATGATTTTTATTTACTGAAAGTACCCGAAGGACAAAACCCGAATGATGCGATGGACAATGCCATTAAATTTAATGTAGGAAATCCCTTCATAGAAAAAGATATTATCAGTACTTCCCTAAATTATACACAAGCCGAACCAGAATTAAGCGTCGGCAAGTACGTGTGGCGAGTAATAGCAAAAGACCAGAGTGGCGAGGCAGTTTTTCAAAACGATGGGCAAAGTCAAATCTGTACATTTGATGTAGAAGTACCACCAACTATTCCTGCACCGCCGCCACCGCCACGCCAAGCACAGGTGGCTTTAGTAGGAGCAAGTTCTTGTAAAGACACCCAATTGCCTGCGGATAAAACTGTCATTTATCCGCAAGAAGAATTAGTCGGCAAAACGTTGAAATTGGGCAAATTTGAATTAAAAGTAGATGAAATCAGCAAAAACGGTGATGGCTACGATGGCAATGGACGAGTATTTTGGAATTCAGTTCCGATAAAAGTCGTATTCACGAAAATCAATTTCAATGCTGCTTACGAGATTTTCAGTGGCGATGCCCAAGCCGATAATACCAAATATAATTTCCCCGACCCCAAAGAAATTACCAAGATGAGTACTTGGAAACAATTGGCGAAAGGCGGACAAGGCTTTGATATTGGTAGTTATGTAGATGCAATTGAAGAAAATTCTCTCCAGAAAGTAAGTGCTTTATTGGCGGTAAAATTGCCTGTTGGTGTGCCAACAAAGGCAGGTTTTATCGGCATAAATTATATGCGTTTTAGTCCGCATGGGGCGGATATGGGTGCATTGTTCAACCTAAAAATGCCCGAAGCGAACCAATTTCTTTCGATGGCAGCGGTGGACGTTTGCATGGTTCCCAACAAAGCTTTTGCAGGCGATGCCAATTTGATTTTGGTAGATGATTTTAAATTTCCAGCATTACCTTTCAATTTTATTCAAGGAAAATATCCAAATCCTGATGATTCGGGTACTTATGCACGCATTGCAGGCGATAGTTTACAACACGTGCATGCCGTGATGGATTTGAATTTTGGCGATTCATTCTTAAAACTGGATGACGGAACAGGCAAAGTAATCGCTGGCGACGTAAAAGCAAGAATGGTCACAGATTTCTTGACTTGGAACGATTGGGTGGCAACTGTAAATATGCCAACTTTTACGGTAGATGGACTAAAAGATTTTACTATTAATGGCGTAAATGCTTTTTATGACCATTCAGATAAAAGAAATCCTGTTGATTTTCATGTGCCAGACGAGTTCAAAGGCGACCGAGGAATGACTTTCCGTGGGCTTTACATGAAAAAAACAGAAGTAAAATTACCTACGAAACTTAAAGGCACAAACGAACAACGTTTGGGTTTTATCACAAGCGATTTTATCATTGACGATAGCAACGAAATCACGGCAGTAATTGAACCCACCAATAAACCTGTGGTGGATTATTCAACAGGAAAAATTGGCGATTGGGGTTTTTCAATTGATGACTTTAAAATCAAAATCGTGCAAAATCGCTTTGAGTTGGGGATGATGAAAGGTAAACTTCAATTCCCGATTAGTAACGATTACTTGTCGTATTCCTGCAACCTCCGCAGCAATTTAGACACGATGCAATTTGTGATTGATGCCAAAGAAAACTACGATGTACCGATAATGTTGGCAAAAATGAAATTGGATAAAAACTCTAATTTCCTGCTGGAATTCAACGGAGACAATAAAAAAATTGATTTAGATTTAAGCGGTTCTGCCAGCATTGGTTTATCACAAAAAAGCCTAATTACCATTCCTTTGGTGAAATTTGAACATTTTAGAGTATCAAATACCAAAATAAAACCAACCATGCAGGGCGAAAAAGAACTGTATTTGGACGAAGGACAATGGACACTTTTGGGCGGTTTGTGGGATAATAAAAAAGACGAAAAAGATAAAGGCAAACAAAGTGGCGGGCCATCTTTCAATGATGAATTTTCACCTACTTACACGCCTGTCGAAGATGAAAACAAAGCCAATTTAGTAGGCTTCCCGATTGAATTAACGCCACCAAAATTTGTTTACCGAGGTCTGGATGCCATCGGTTTCGGCTTTGGGGTAAAAGTAAACGTCGGCGGAGATGATAATACCATTGTCGGTGCAGAAACCAAAGTAGAAATCTTGGGGAAACTCAGCTATGTAAACGGAAAAATGTCGCCCGCTTTTTCTAAAGTCAACCTCGAAAAAATCATGATAAAAGGGGCTGTTGGTCCTGCAACCGTTGAAGGAGAACTTCGACTTTTTGATGACGATGCCCTTTATGGAACAGGTTTTATCGGTTCAGCCAAAGTAAAAATCCCGAAAGTAGCCACCGTAAAAGCGACTTTACAATTTGGCAATAAAGGTTTTTACTATGGATATGTAGATGCCAGTGTATTGCTCACGCCAAGTATTGCGGTTGTACCTCCTTTGATGTGTTCAGGTTTTGGCGGTGGCATTTATTTCAATATGAAAATGAATACGCCTTTGTCGCAAACGATTAAAGATGTTGCTCCTAACACACAAACGACTCGTGCAGGCACAAATAACACAGGTATCAACTATACGCCGATGCTTGGAAGTTATGGCATTAAAGCCAATGTGTATATGAGTTTGGCAGATAAAAAAATGATACTTGCCAATTTGGGCATTGAGGCTAGTATCGCCAATGGTGCGTTCAGTAATTTCACGGCTTCGGGCAAAGCGAAAGTATTGAGTTTAGACGAAGACCCTACTCGCAACGGACAATGTTTATTAATGGCACAAACTTCTGTAACAATCACGCCAAGTAGTTTTGATATGAATGCCGATGTGGAAGTAGAACCAATTCCAGGTTTTCCAAAAGTAGTTGTTCCGTTCAGAATGCACTTTGCTGATACTTGGCACGTAAAAATTGGCGACCCAGCCGAAGGCAAACAAAAAGTAGAGTTTAAGTTATTACAAGTGGGCAGTGAAGATGATGCCCTTTACGCCTACTTGGCGGCAAAAGCTTACTTCGCTTTTGGAAACGATATTGGTGGTATTCCAAATTTACCTTCGGAAGTACAAACCTTTTTGTTGGCAAAAGAAAATGTAAATGATAACCGAAACGACGTAGTAGATGCCGCCAAAACCAAAGGCGAAATGCAATTTAATGAAGATGGCGAACCCATCGGAAATCCACTAACATTCAGATTGCTGGCAGAAGCAAGAGTTGACGGTCGCTTGAAAGTAGCCGTTGGACCATTATCCGCCGATGCTACTTTGATTGCTGGTTTTGATGCCGCTTTATCTAAAGGTTTAAAATGTAACGGACAAGAAATTGTCGGGCTTTATGGCTGGTATGCCAATGCTCAAATTTATGCTTATGCCAACGGAAAAGTATCGGTAGCAGGTAAAGTTTTCGGCAAACGTTTCAATGTAAAATTGATGGATTTAACGGCTGGTGCTTTACTTTGGGGAGGTTTGCCAGAGCCAACTTGGGGCGAAGGCAGACTCAGAGTAAAAGGCGAAGTATTGGCAGGTTTGGTAAAAGTAGATACCGATTTTGATTTTGATTTCGGACAAAAATGTAAACCAGTTTTCAATGGCGACCCTTTGGCGGATATTAAAGTAATTTCAGAATTGAGTCCGAAAAAAGGAGAAAAAGAGGTGGATACCAACGGAGATTTACAGGCTGTTTTCAATATGAGTATGGATACGGATTATAGCATTGCTTTACCTGACGGTCAGCCGAGAACTTATTATTTTACCGTTCAAGAATATTCATTGACGAATCAGAAAACGCATGGAAAATTTGCAGCAATTGGTGCGAAACAATGGGTGAATAATAACGAACAATTGATTTTGCCTTTGAACGGACATTTGAAATCTGAAACTAATTATGCTTTCAAAGTACAAGTACGCCTTTGGGAACGTGTCAATGGCGGACTTGAAAATCCTTATATAGACGAAACGGGTGTGCGTGAACAGCGTTTTGAAGAAGCTGAAAATATTTTTACTTCTGGCAAACAACCCGATTTTGTTCGTTGGGAAGATGTGGCTTATACTTGGCCAATGGACGGACAAAATTACTTTTTGAAAAACCAAACGACCAAAGCCGTCATCTCTGGCGATATTCCTGATGAATTATTAGAAGGAATCAATGCCAATAATTTTCTTCAAAAAGAGTACGATTTCAAAGCTTACTTCATCGCCGAAAATGGAA
Organism: Arcicella rosea; assembly: GCF_040543805.1. NCBI lineage: Bacteria > Pseudomonadati > Bacteroidota > Cytophagia > Cytophagales > Flectobacillaceae > Arcicella > Arcicella rosea. Next base: position 157,305 of record NZ_JBEUMS010000011.1, on the reverse strand, counting down.
GCGATACTTTGAAAACTGCCATTCAATACCAAGCTCCATCGGCTGGTGGACAAGGTAAGATTTTAGCAGATATTCCAGCAGGTTTACAAAATTCAAAAGTCTATCGCTTGGAATTGCATAAAATAAAAGTGAAGAAATACGAGATTGCAAATTTCACCAATGCTATTCAAAGAACCTATCAAAATGCTGGTACTGGCAACAATGTAGCCGCATATCAGATTAGACTCAATGCCTTAAAACCGCTTGATAAAAAAGCGGTAGAAAACGATAAAGTAATGTTTTCGCTGGCTTTCAAAACCAGTCAATACAATACTTTTCAGGAGAAAATGGCTGCAACAACTTTCCAAAACACTAAGTACGAAGACGAAACTACGCCACAGTCAAATGCTTATTTGTTCATCAAAGCTGTGCTAACTGATGGTACTGAAAATTTTGAAGATGAGGAAATGAAAGAGCATAAATTCTCAAGTCGAGGAGCTTTACAACCAGCTTTATTAACGGTAAATACGCCAGCGTTCAGTCAAGGAACTTCCGAATTTGACCGCTTTGCGAACAGTAATATTTACAGTATTCTTACTGAAATTCAATATGGTCATGTCGGACAAGTAAGTCCAAATTATAATGATTTACGAAATATCGCTTATCAACCTAGCAAAAGTGTGGTGATGGGAAGAGCCTTGCCCATTTTAGGAAATATTGGCGTCCGTGACCCTTTTAATGGAAATATTTCAGACATCCTCAACGGCAATAATATTCTTACAAAAGATGAAAATGGTTTGGGTGCTTCCATCGGAAGTGCCAGTAGCAAAATGATTTCGATGGATGCTTCTATCAGTAAAACGGTGGCTTCGCAAATGGTATTTTTATCAGGAATTTATGGTTTTGCCATCAATGACGCTCCAACAAAACCGTATCAGTTTACCATAAAAAGTGATTTTATTGCCTACAATGACTTTATGGCGGTGCGAAGTTTTGGCGAAAGAGTACAAAGAGTAAGAAACATGTATCAGCAATATTTTGGTAATAACTGGAAAAGCCAAATGGCAAAAACCGGAAATACAGAAATATCATTTGCCAGTAAAACCCTTGGGCTTACAGCTTCTTACGCTGGACTGCTGAATAATCCAGCCACATTCGACCGCTTTGGCGACTATACTTCCGTAGATTATTATATTTTCAAAAAGCGTAAAAATGGTTCGAATGTAAAAGTAAACCTAACTTATCAGCCATATCCCGGAGCCAATCACGTAACGGTGACGAAAGATATTCAGTTGGGAGCTTCGCCAATTTCATTAGCACCTGTGTATAATCAAGCAATTCCAGCCAATATTCCGAATGCAAGAGTAGCTGGCTATTTTTCAAATTCTGCTTGTTTTAATTGTGATAGGTAGCTGTATGCTTTCTCTTAGCGAGCGAATTTATTCGCTCGCTAAGAGAAATTTGAAAATCATTCATCATTTAACTCATTGCTCAAGGCTGATAACTCAAAGCTAAAATATACATGAAAAAAATATCATTAATCCTCCTGTTTTTCAGCTTTATATCTGTGGGAAATGCTTTCTCTCAAAAAGCAAACCCTACACAAAAAGATACTTTAAGCAAGATTAAAAAGCCAAAAATCATGCTTTTGGCTCGTAATTATCGTGATTCTGTGGTTTTGCGTTGGTCGCCAAATATGCCTGCTTACTGGTTAGCTGGCACTGTGCGTGGCTACATCATCGAACGTACTGAGTATAGCAAAGAAAATCAACAGGGTACTCGACAAATTTTAACGCCAAAACCTTTAACGCCGTGGACTTTAGAGCAAATGAAAAGTCGTTTGGCAGAAGATGAAAAAGGAATAAGTGTAGTCGGGGAAATGCTCTACGGTTATCCAAACGATAAAAATTTTAAGCCTGATTTTTTCAATATCAAAAAAATCAGTCAGGAACAAAATGTTCGATTTGCCACAACTTTAACGGCTGCTGAATTTTCAAAAAAAGCAGCAGAAGCCGCAGGTTTGCGTTTTGTGGATAAAAACATCAAGAAAAAAGATGCACTTTATAGCTATAAAATCTATTTGGCAGAAAGTGAAATGCCATCAAAAACTAAAATTGTACTTGATACCGCACAAGTGGTCGTGGAAGCTGGACAAAGTTTTTTGACTTTCGCACCCTTTGTTGATAAACCTGAAAATGGCGATAGAAAAACCACTTTGATTTGGGATAGATTAGGGCCAGAAGGTGATTTTTCAGCTTTTTACATTGAAAAAAGTGAAGACGGCAAAAACTTCAAAAGAGTAAATCAAACACCTTTTGTAATGGGAAAACCCGACCCACAAGAATTAGCAAAAGATACTTTATTGAAAGCACAATTTGCCAAATGGGAAAATAAAGCATTTTATATCGACAGTCTCGCTAAAAATTATCAAAAATATTACTACCGTATTCGTGGCATTGATAGTTTCGGCGAAGAAAGTAAGCCTTCTGAAACCATTATCTCAATGGGTAAAGATTTAACGCCACCAAAATCACCTGATGATTTCAGAGCAAAAAATATCAATAATACTGCGATTATGCTTACTTGGAAAAAACCAATAAAAGAAGCTGATTTTAAAGGTTATGTGATTGGACGTGGACCAACCGTGAATGGACCTTTTCAGCCAATTACTCAAAATATCATTCCGCCTAATACTTTAAGTTTTACAGATACCCAGCCACAAGCATACATTGGCGATTATTACATCATCGCTTCGGTGGATACTGCTGGAAATTTAGCTTATACTTTGCCGATTGCTGGCGGTATTGAAGACCGTTTACCTCCTTCGTTTCCGACAGATTTAGTCGGAAAGGCAGATTCTTTAGGAAGAGTAAAACTTAGTTGGAAAAGTCCGAAAAACCCTGATGTTGCACTTTTTAAAGTATATCGCTCATACACTGCTGAAAACAAGTATTATATTCAAATAACGCCTGTTGGCATTTCGAGCAATACTTTTACCGATACTTTAGCCAATAAAATGCTTAATGAAAATGTGTATTATAAAGTAGTTGCCATTGATTTAAGTAATAATCATTCTGCTTTTTCAGAATATTTAAACGTAAAATTACCCGATAAAAATCTACCAACTACGCCAGTTATTAAGGACGTTTTGGTGACAGAAAAAGGCGTGAGTTTATCCATCCAAGGAAGCGAAAGTGAAGATGTAGTTGCCCATATTATTTACCGAAAAGAAGGGAATAATGACTGGATGACTATTAAAGAAATTGCTAAAAATCCAATTCTGAGTACATTACTTTATGAAGATGAATCTGTGGTTTCTAATAAATCTTATCAATACGCCGTAGTTGCCAAAGATGACGACGGTTTACTTTCACCAAAATCTTTCCCGATTCCAGTGAAATATTTTAGGAAAACAGATTATGCTACTGTTTCAAAAATCAATGCAAAAATTGATTCGCAGAAAAAACAAGTAAATCTATCTTGGTCGCCAATTGTTAGTCAAACAATAAGTCATTATTTAATTTATAGAGCCGTCGATGGAGAAGGTTTAGCAATGATTGGTTCAAGTAAAGAAAGTAATTATACAGACAAAGATTTTAAAGCCAATACTTCTTATCAGTATGCTATAAAAGTGGCTTATCGTGATGGAAAATTTTCAGGAATAGGAGAAATCAACCAAGCAGCGAAATAGTTTTTTTGCCTATTATTTAACTTTTCTTTTACAGAATTTAATTTAACCAACAATTTTAATCAATTGATTAAAATTGTTGGTTAAATTTTTGTTTTTAGTTTATTGTTCTATACCTTTGTCTCATTAATCAATTGAATTATGAAGTGCCTAACAAAATCAGCAGAAGATAGAATCAAAGAAGCTGCCATAAAAGTTTTTTTAGAAAAAGGCTTTGATGGCACAACCACTCGTGATATCGCCAAAGAAGCTGGATTGAACAGTGCTTTGATGAACTATTATTTTAGAAGTAAAGAGAAATTATTCTTAGCCGTTTTTGAAGAAATGTTTGAATTGTTCTTCCAAGGAATTATTGAAATATTTAATAAACCTGATAGTTTAGAAGATAAAATTTCGAATATGATTGATTATGATTTTAAGACATACAAGGAAAATCCTGATTTGTCCAATTTTATCATCAATGAGCTACATCGTAATCCAGAACGTTTTGTAACCGATTTCCCAATCAGTAAATTATGTGATCATTCATTGTTTGCGCAACAACTGAAAGTGTCAATTGAGGAAGGGAAAGTGCCAAATATCGATATTCGCCACCTTTTGCTAATTATGAAATCAAACATTCAATTTGTTTTTCAGAGTAAAGTGATGACAATGAGAATGTGGAATATGAATGAACAGGAATTCAGCGATTTTACCCAAAAGCATAAAGTAATAGTGAAAGAAATGATTCTTAACTATTTGTTTAGCTCTCAGAAATAGAGCTAATTTTTTTACCCTTGATTTAATCAATTGATTAAATCAAAATAATAAATCAAAACGATAAACTAAACGATTAAATCATGATACATGCAAAATGGTCTTTCATTTTTGTAATGATGTTGTTGGCATCAGGAACGAAAGCTCAAGACCTTACTCTCGACCAATTAGTTGACCAAGCTTTAAAAAATAACCAACAAGTTCAATTATCAAGATTGAATGAAAAACAAACAGATGCTCAAATCAGTGAAGTAAAAGCCAGAGCAAGACCACAAGTAAATTTAACTGGCGACTACAAACGTTATTTGAAAATTCCCGGTCAAGTAGTTCCAGCTTCAACTTTTGGGGGCGCTGAAGGAAGTTACCAAGTATTGGCTTTGGGTTTGCCTTATAATTTATCTACTTCGGTTCAGGTTTCACAAGCACTTTATAGTCCTTCAATTAATATCGGTTTAAAAGCTGCCAAATTGAGTGTTGATTTAGCAAGCTTACAAACCTTGAAAACACAAGAAGAAGTAGCTTACAGCGTTTCTAATACTTATTATAATTTACAGACCGTTGCCCAACAAATGGCATTTCTGAGAAGTAACATTGCTTCGTTGGACAGACTGATTCAAGTAACAGATTTATTGTACAAGAATAAATTATCTCAAGGAATTGATGTTGACCGCTTGAGAATCAATCGTACACAATCGCAAACACAATTAGAATCACTTCAAGGGTCGTATCAAGAATTAATTAATGCGCTGAAATATCTTACTGGAACGTCACAATCAGAACCATTAAGTGTAAAAATTGACATCGACCAAAATGCTTCTGTACCTGCTTTGATTGCTAATGATGCTGTGAATAGAACAGATATTTTGATTTTGGAACGCCAGAAAGCATTAAACGAACAAAGTGCATTGAATACAAAAGCTGGGTTTTTACCAACACTTTCAGCTTATGGTGTAGCTAATTCTACTTTTTTTGGAAAAGATGGTGAAAATAGCGTGTTGAAAAACGTTCCTGGTTATTGGGTTGGTTTACAGCTAAACTGGAATATTTACGATGGTTCTGCCAGAAAGTCGAAACTGGTTCAACAAAAAATTGAAAGTCAGAAATTGTCGATTCAATCGGACCAAACCAAAGAAAATATTTCAATGGATATTGCCAATGCTCGTACAAAATTTTATGTAGAACAGAAAAACCTTATCGCTAGTCGTGAGCAAGTCGCTTTGGCAGAAAAAGTTTACACACAAACACAATTACAATTCAAAGAAGGAACAACTGCTTTGACAGAAGTAATTCAAGCCGAAAATGCTGTGCAAGATGCTCAGAATAACTATCTGAATACTTTAATAAACCTCCGTTCGGCTGATTTGAATTGGAAAAAAGCCTCTGGAACAATTATTCCTAAACAATAAATTTCATTTATAAAAAATCAACATATCAAACAATGAAACGTCTTACTATCATATTCGCCCTTTTAGCCACACTTGGTTTAACGGCATGGAAATTATCTACTAACAAAGAAAAAGTTGAAAAGAAAGTTTATCAACCAGATGTAAATCTAAAAGTTGGTGTAACTACTTCGGTGGCAGAATTGAGAAATCTATCTCAAGAAAATGAATTTTTGGGTTCGTTTACGCCAAATCGTGAAATCGAAATTAAGCCTTTGGCTGGTGGTGAAGTAATTCAATTGCCAATCAATGAAGGGCAAGGCGTTAGAGCTGGACAATTGATTGCGAAATTGGATGACGAACAAATTCGTTTTCAGATTGAAGCACTTCAAGTAACTTTAGAAGGTTATCAAAACGATTTAAAACGTTATGAAGTATTAGTAAAAGGCGATGCCGTTCCAGCAGTGAATTTAGAAAGAACACAATTGAGTATCAGAGGAACGCAAGCACAAATCAAACAATTGAAGAAACAATTAGAGAATACAACGGTTACTGCTCCGTTTGCTGGTATTGTTACTTCAAAATTGATTGAAAAAGGTTCAGTAGTTTCTGTAGGTGCACCAATTGCTACCATTACTGATATTTCTGCTTTGAAATTGGTGGTTAATATTCCTGAAAAATCTATCAATCAATTTAAAGTTGGACAAACTATTCCGATTGAAACACAAGTATATCCTAACGTATATTTCAACGGTAAGGTAAATATGGTTGGTGTATCAGGCGATGCAGCGCATAATTATCCAGTTGAAATTCTTGTTCAAAACAGAAGTACAAATCCACTTAAAGCAGGAATGTACGGTTCGATTGTAAATGACAATCAGTTGAAAGCACAGTCATTATCAGTACCTCGCCAAGCAATTGTAGGTTCTACGAAAAAAGCACAAGTATATGTTGTTGAAAATGGGAAAGCTATTTTGAAAGATGTAACAATTGGTGTGGCAAATAATGAATATTATGAAATTACTCAAGGCATTAAAGCAGGCGACCAAGTAGTTGTAAGTGGACAAATCAACTTACAAAATGGTACAGCAGTAGTGGCTCAATAAATCTAAAATAAGATTATGAAATTTGTAGAAACCATCATAAAACGCCCTTCTGTTATCATTGTGCTATTTGCCGTGTTAGTATTAGGAGGGATTGTATCGTATAATAAGTTGAGTTATGTGTTATTACCAGAGTTTTCAGTAGGAACACTTACCATTACAACGATTTATCCGGGAGCCGCACCCACAGAAGTGGAGTCGGAAGTAAGTAAAAAGATTGAAGATGCTATTTCAGGGCTTGATAATATTGATATCGTTACTTCAAAATCTTTAGAAAGTGCCTCAATCGTGATTGTTCAGTTTAAAGCTGGAACAGATATGGATAAGGCTTTAGAAGATGCACAAAGGGATGTCAATAATGTAATTAGTGATTTACCAGACGATGCTAAAACACCATCGCTTTCAAAAATTTCACCGAGCGACCAGCCAATTATGCAATTATTGGCTACTTCAAGCTTGCCGAATTCGGTTTTTTATCAACAAGTAGAAGACAAGTATTTGCCTGTACTTCAGCAGATTGAAGGTGTTGCCGAAATCACGATGGTAGGAGGGGAGAAACGTGAGATTCGTGTGAATGTGGACGATGATAAATTGAATTATTATGGATTATCATTACTTCAAGTAACGCAAGCAATTGGTCAAGCGAACTTAGATTTTCCAACAGGAAAAGTAAAAAGTAAAGCTGAAAACATGACTTTGCGTTTGGCGGGTAAATTTACTTCTTTAGAAGAAATTCGCAATTTAGTCATCAGTACTCCACCAAATGGAAGTCCGATTCGTGTAGGCGATGTGGCTAATATTTCAGATGGTTTGGGCGAAATAGAAAGCGTAAGTAGATACAATGGTACAGATGGAATTGGTTTGTTTATCAAAAAACAATCGGATGCTAATGCGGTAGAAATTAGTAGATTAGTACAAGAAAAATTAGCCGTTATTGAAAAAGCAAATGCAAAAGATAAGGTAAAATTCGCCATTGCTTTCGACAGCAGTATTTTTACTTTAGCTTCTGTAGAAGCCGTAACGCACGATTTATTTTTAGCCATTATATTGGTTGGCGTGGTAATGCTATTGTTTTTGCATAGTCTTAGAAATGCCTTTATTGTAATGGTTTCGGTGCCAGCATCTTTGATTTCAGCATTTTTGTTCATGTTTGTGATGGGCTACTCGCTTAACTTGATGACCTTATTAGCACTTTCCTTAGTAATCGGGATTTTGGTGGATGACTCAATCGTAGTCTTGGAAAATATTCAAAGACACTTAGAAATGGGCAAAAATCGTTGGGAAGCTACTTTGGATGGAATGAGTGAAATTGGTTTTGCTGCTGTTGCTATTACGCTTGTAATTGTGGTGGTGTTTGTGCCAATTACTTTCGTGAATTCAGTGATTGCAGATTTACTTCGTCAGTTTTCATTAACCGTTGCTTTTGCAACAATGGTCAGTTTATTGGTCAGTTTTACGCTTACTCCTTGGATGACCTCACGTTTGGCAAGACTGGAACATTTAGATGCTAAAAATCCTTTCCAAGCATTTTTACTTTGGTTTGAAGGTGGCTTAACAGCATTGATAAAATGGTATCACGGAAGTTTAGAATGGGTAATATCACACAAGATTGCCTTTACTGCTATTTTAGTTTCACTTTTTGTTGCAACTGGTTGGGTGATGTCGCTTGGAATTATCGGACAAGAATTCGTAGCGCAAGGCGACCAAGGTAAGTTTTTGTTGACAATGAAGTTAGATAAAAGTGCTTCGCTACAACAAAACAACTTGAAAGTAAGAGAAGTAGAGAATTTTTTACGCAAGAATCCAGCGGTAAAAACAATTTTCTCGAATGTCGGTGGTGCAAGTACTGGCTTAAATAGTACTGGTCAAGGTGAAACAAATAGAAGTGAATTGACAGTAGAATTATTACCTGTTGAAGAAAGAGCTAATCATCTAGCCACAGAGAATTTCATGATTGATTTACGTAAAGTATTAGGTCAGAAATTTGCGGGAGTAGAATTTAATTCGTCTATCATAGGGATGGTAAATTCAGGAACTGCACCGATTGAAATATTTCTTGGAGGAGAGAATTTACAACAATTATTAGTTTCTGCGAAAGATTTAAGTAATCGTTTAAGAATTACTCCTGGCGCAAACGACGTAAACGTTTCTGTAGATGATGGAAATCCAGAAGTACAAGTAAACGTAAATCGTGAAAAAATGGCTAAATTAGGTCTTGATATTCAGACAGTTGGAGCTACTTTGCAAAATGCCTTTGCTGGTAACGACGACTCTCAGTTCAAGGATGGTTCAGAAGATTATGATATTAGAGTAATGTTAGATGCTTTTGATCGTAAAAACCCTGAAGACGTAAAGAATATCAATTTTTATAGTCCACAAGCAAAACGTCCAGTGCGTTTAGCCGAATTTGCGAATGTATCTTTAAGTACAGGGCCATCAGTTTTAGAAAGAAAAAACAGACGCTCGTCTGTTACAGTAACCGCAAATACTTTAGGAATTGGTTCAGGAACATTAATTGCAACCATTAAAGCTGATTTAATCAAAAATCCACTTCCAGAAGGGGTAACCGTAACTTGGGGTGGTGATGCAAAAAATCAGGATGAAGGTTTTGGTTCGTTAGGTTTAGCGATGTTAGCTGCTTTGATTTTGGTATATTTCATCATGGTATTGTTGTACGATAGCTTCATTTATCCATTGGTTGTATTACTTTCTATTCCAGTTGCCATTATCGGAGCCTTACTTGCTTTGGCACTTTCAAGTTCGAATATTGGGATATTTGCTATGCTAGGAATGTTGATGTTGATGGGTTTAGTTGTGAAAAATGCGATTCTTATCGTTGACTTTGCTAACCAGCAAAAAGCAGAAGGTGTACCTTACAGAAAAGCTATTTTACATGCAGGGGAAGAACGTCTTAGACCTATCTTAATGACGACCATTGCCATGGTAATTGGTATGATTCCTATTGCTACTGCAACGGGTGCTGGAGCAGAATGGAAGAACTCTTTAGCATGGGTATTGATAGGTGGTTTAACCAGTTCAATGCTTCTGACAGTCTATCTTGTACCAATGGTATATTATTTAGTAGATAGGACAAAAGAGAGTTGGACAAAGTTTAGAATGAAGTCTTCAAAAGAAGTACCCGCTGTACAATTTGTAGAATAATTTATTTTTTAATTAAACCTTATTATTATTTAGTTGTCTAAGTCCGCTGGCATAGTTTTTTAATGTTAAAACAAATTAGTTTGCTTTACATGAATGAGTTATAATAAGGTTTAATTAGTTTTTTTACTGATGTTCTGCTGTGATATTTATTTGAAAGTAAAATCATATAAATTTATTTTTACTTAAATATTAACTTTAGTTATATTTTTTCGGATATGTGTTTTATAAATTTGCATGTTCAGAATTGAAATTTAAGTAATCTAAAAATTTTGTATTATTCCATTTTTTAGTAGTTGAATTTTTAGGTCAAAAAAATCTTAATTCAAAGTTTAAAAACTTTGAACCTTTTGAAAGTTTCCATAGTTTATTTCAAATAGAGTAATAATTTATCTAAATACTTTTTTTTAATAATATATAGTTAATGTTATAATTCGAAGAGTTAGGATTATGCCAGTATGCTTTTTTAAAATTTCTTCGTAGCATTTTAAATTTTCAATCTTATGAAAGACATTATTGTACAACCAGCCACAGGCAAACTAGGAATTTTAATGCCAGGGATGGGAGCTGTTGCGACTACCTTTGTTGCAGGAGTTCTTGCGAGTCGCAAGGGGATAGCTCAGCCAACAGGTTCTCTTACACAAACAGCAAACATCCGTTTAGGCAAACGCACAGAAAATAGAAATCCAAAAATTAAAGATTTTGTGCCTTTAGCTAATTTAGATGATTTAGTATTTGGAGGATGGGATGTTTATGCCGACAGTATGTACGATGCTGCTGTAAATGCAGGAGTATTGGAAAGAGGTTTAATCGAACAAGTGAAAGATGAACTTGAATTGATTAGACCAATGAAAGCTGTTTTCGATAAGCGTTATGTGAAAAACCTTGACGGTACTAACGTAAAAACTGGCGCTACCAAACAAGATTTAGTAGATGCTTTGATTGATGATATTGATAATTTCAAAATTGCAAATGACTGCGAACGCCTTGTAATGGTTTGGTGTGGTTCAACTGAAATTTATCATGAAGCTAAAGAAGTACACGCATCTTTAGAAAACTTCGAAGCTGGTCTTTTAAACAACGACCCAGATATTGCTCCTTCAATGATGTATGCTTATGCAGCGTTGAAATCAAATGTTCCTTTCGCAATGGGTGCTCCTAACTTATGTTTGGATATTCCTGCTTTGGAAGAATTAGCAAAAATTACTGAAACGCCAATCGCTGGTAAAGATTTTAAAACTGGACAAACTTTGATGAAAACCATCGTTGCGCCAGGTCTAAGAGCTCGTGCTTTAGGTGTTAGAGGTTGGTTCTCTACAAACATCTTAGGTAACAGAGATGGTTTAGTATTGGATGCTCCTGAAAACTTCAAAACCAAAGAAGTATCAAAAGGAAACGTATTAGACGGAATTTTAGATGCTAGAATCAATCCTGAACTTTATGGCGATATTCACCACAAAGTAAGAATTGAATATTATCCACCACTTGGTGATAACAAAGAAGGTTGGGATAATATCGACATCTTTGGATGGTTGGGTTACCAAATGCAAATCAAAATCAACTTCTTATGTCGTGACTCTATCTTAGCTGCTCCGATTGTACTTGATTTAGCTTTGTTTATGGACCTTGCTAAAAGATCTCAATTCTCAGGTATTCAAGAATGGTTATCTTTCTACTGGAAAGCTCCACAAACATTACCAGAATTAGAACCAATCCACGATATTTTCAAGCAATTGGAAAAATTAGAAAACACACTTCGTTATATCATGGGCGAAGAGTTAATCACTAATCTTGGTATGGATTACTACGAAGATGTTGATGCAGAAGTAGAACTCTAATTTCAGACTCAATAAAAGATGGCTCTTGCTTTTAAAATCTCAAGAGCCATTTTTCTATCATGTTGAATTTTCATAAAATCTTTGCTTCCGCTCTCGGTTTAGGATTTATCCCAAAAGGTTCGGGAACTTTTGGAGCATTGTTGGCTTGTGCTTTGATTGCAGGCATTTTTGGATTGGTGAACGATGTCTTTTATTACCATTCAATCTTAATCCTGTTAACAATCGTATTTACTTTGGTAGGAAGGTGGTCGTCTGCTGTGATGGAAAGCCATTGGGGCGAAGACTCCTCTAAAATCGTAATCGACGAAGTAGCTGGAATGTGTTTAAGTATTTGCTTAATTCCATTTTCATGGCAAAATCTACTCTTAGCATTTATCTTATTCAGATTCTTTGATATTTATAAACCATTCAATATTCGAAGTTTTGAAAAATATAATAATGGATGGGGCGTAATGCTAGACGATGTAATGGCAGGAATTTGGGCAAATGGATGTTTACAGCTTATCATCTTTTTCCTTTAAACAATGTCAGACTTCTTTAAACCTTTTTTTCGCTTTGTTCCAGTTTCAGGTTTGGCAACCTTTGTAGATTTTGGCGCATCTTATTTAGTGTTCAACTATTTAAGTTTTTCAAATGTTTGGGCTACAGTATTTGGCAATTTTTTAGGTGGAATCGTAGGTTTTATTTTGTCGAGATTTTGGGTTTTTCAAGATTCAAAAACGGAGGAAAGTCGTTGGCAATTAATAAAATATATACTTGTTTCAGCGGGGAATTCATTGATGAATACTCTCGGTGTTTTAGGCCTTAGTAAAGTTATAACAGCAGATTATCTAATCATAAGAGCATTGGTAGGAACGTTCGTATTCGTAGTATATAGTTATGGATTGAACAGATGGTTCGTGTTTAATGCAAGAAATCATGAAAAAATATCTATTTAATAAAATAACAAATCAGTTCAGTAGCAATACTTTACGAATGGTATGTTATTTATTCATCAGCGTCGTTGCGATGACGCCCGTATTTGGACAACAAACGAAAGTAAAAGGGAAAATCATTGACAGCAAAACCAATGAAGCCATTCCCTTTGTAAATATTATTGTATTGGGTACAAAGCAAGGAATCCAAACGGATATTAATGGTAACTATACCATGGATATTCAAGATGGTCAAGCTACTAAAATCCAATATTCTTCTATCGGCTATAAAACAGAAGTAAAAACTTTCAAAAAAGAAATTAGCCAAACTATTTCCATTAAACTTATTCCTCAATCTCAAAACTTATCTGAAGTAACTGTAAAAGCTAAAAAAGATAAGTATCGTAATAAAGACAATCCTGCGGTAGTTTTAATCAGAAAGGTAATTGCCCATCGTGATGAAAATCGCAAAGAAGGAATGGCTTTTTATCAATACGAGAAATACGAGAAGATTCAATTAAACCTTAACAATATTGATGAAGATTATAAGAAGAAGAAAGCCTTCAAAAACTTTCAATTTATCTTCGATAATCTTGATACTTCAAAAACAACAGGAAATGTTTCTTTGCCACTTTATTTAAAAGAAACTGTTGCAGATGTGTATTTCAGAAAAAATCCACAAGAAGAGAAAGTATATATTAAAGGAGAAAAGAAAATTGGTTTAGACCAATATATTGATAACAACGGTATTGCCTCATACATCAACCGTTTATACGAAGACATCAATATTTACGATAGCAATATCAGTTTATTGACCAACCAGTTTATTAGCCCGATTTCTAATTTATCACCTACTTTTTATCGTTTTGTCATTTTGGATACACTTCAATTCCAAAATATGAAATGTGTGAATTTAGGTTTTTCACCAAGAAATCCTACAGACTTTGCTTTTGTTGGAAATATGTATATTTCTTTGGATTCTAATTTTTCGGTTAGAAAAGTAAAATTAGGCGTGCCAAGAAGTATCAACCTAAACTTCGTGAATGAGCTTTTAGTAGAGCAAGAATTTGTACCTGTTGAAGATAACAAATTGATGCTTTCAAAAGATGAAATAACGATTGACTTCGGTTTTAGCAAGAAAGAAAATAAAAGAGGAATTTTAGGAAAACGGTCGGTTTCGTATCAAAACTATGTTTTAAACAAACCTATCGAGAATAGTATTTTCAAGCCGATTCAAAAGAATATCTTGATGGATATGGCTTTAGACCAAGGCGATGATTTCTGGGCAAATGCACGCCATCAAGGTTTGAATAATGTTGAACAAGGCATTTACAAAATGGCTGATAGTATTCAACAAGTACCTGCTTTTAAAAGATTGATGACTGTGGCAGGTTTAGTGCTGTTTGGTTATAAAGATTTTGGTGATTTTGAAATTGGTCCAGCTAACGCATTTTATAGTTTCAACCCAGTTGAAGGCTTCCGTTTGCGCTTCGGTGGTAGAACGATGGCAAAATTGAATCCAAAATTATACTTGGAAACTTATGCTGCTTATGGTTTTAAAGACGAACGTTGGAAGGGTTATATAGGAGCAACCTATAATTTAGGAAAGAATTCTATTTATGAATTTCCAAACCATTATATAAGAGCGTCATATCAAGAAGAAGTAAGAATTCCAGGTCAGGAATTACAGTTTATTCAAGAAGATAACGTGTTACTTTCTTTCAAAAGAGGTGTAAACGATAAAATGACTTATAATAAGATTTTTCGTTTAGATTATCGTCATGAATCTAGAAATGGTATCAGTTATGAATTAGGTTATAAAAACTTAACGCAAGAAGCCGCAGGTTCTTTGAAATTTGAAAGATACAATACTTCGAATACTTCGCCAGATACGCAATTGTATAACGAGAAAGATTTAACAAGTTCTGAAGTATCGGTCAATTTAAAGTTTGCTCCGAACGAGCAATTCTATCAAGGTAAAAACTATAGAATTCCGATTATCAACAAGTATCCGATTTTCCAATTACGCTATAGTTTAGGCATTGCCAATTTCTTGAAAGGCGATTATAATTATCATAATGTTACTTTCAGAGCCAACAAACGTTTCTTTGTTTCGCCCATTGGTTATACAGATATTACGGCAGAAGGAGGAAAGATTTTTGGAACAGTACCTTATCCATTATTGATGATTCACCGTGCTAACCAATCGTATTCTTATCAGTTAGAATCTTATAACTTGATGAATTTCTTGGAATTTGCTTCTGATAAATATGCAGCGATTTTTGTAGATCATTACTTCAATGGTTTTATTTTCAATAAATTACCTTTAATCAAAAAACTAAAGCTTAGAGAAGTAATTACTTTCAAAGGGCTTTGGGGTGGAATAAGTGCTAATAATTTACCAGAGAATAATTTAAGTTTGTATCGTTTTCCACAAGCGGCAGATGGTACTATCTTAACGAATTCATTGGCGAATGGGCCTTATATGGAAGCTAGTGTTGGCGTATCTAATATATTCAAAATCTTTAGAATAGACTTAGTGAAACGTCTTTCATATTTAGATAATCCTAATGTATCTGAATATGGTATTCGTGGTAGATTTAAGTTTGATTTTTAATGCTAACTAAAATAATCTCATAAAGCTATGTACACATTAAAATCTGCGGGACAACAAGTAATTTATCAAATTATTAATCCCTTTATAAAACTATTAATTGCGTTAAAAGTAACTCCCAATATTGTTACAACAGTTGGTTTAGTATTGAATATTGCAGCGGCGGGTATTTTTGTATATGCTGCTGAAGCATCTTTCAGAGGCGACTTTAGTTATATCGGTTGGGGCGGAGCGATGATTTTATTCGCTGGAGTATTCGATATGATTGACGGAAGGCTTGCTCGTGTGGGTAATATGTCGAGTAAATTTGGGGCTTTCTATGATTCAGTATTAGATAGATACAGCGAAATGTTTATGTTTTTAGGTATTTGTTATTACCTGATTTCACATCATTACTTATTCAGTTCGTTTTTCGCATTTTTGGCTTTGATTGGTTCTTCAATGGTAAGTTATACTCGTTCAAGAGCCGAAGGTTTGGGTGTGAAATGTGATATTGGTTGGATGCAACGTCCTGAAAGAATTGTCATCATTGGTGGCTCTGCATTAATTTGTGGCATTTTAGCACCAATTATTGGAAATGACTTTAGAATAGAAGGTTTTTCTCCACGAATTCCTTGGTTTGAAACCATTTCAATCTTTACAATTCCATTAACTTTGGTAGCAATTTTGTCAAATTATACTGCTTTACAAAGAATAGGACATACCAAAAAGGCTTTGGAGGAAAATGGAAAATAAACGATTGCTATATTATTTTATACTTGGCTTAATATTCACTTTATCAACAAGCTTTTCTCCAAGTAACTATCCAAAAGTACCTGATTCGCCAGTAAGGTTGTTTTATATTCAAAGAAGCGCCAATACGAATACCATTGTATATGATGCGAATTTATTGCCTAATGGAGATTTTGACAAAGAAAATCCTGTGAGCGTATATTGGTTGCGTTATCAAGAACAAGGACAAAAAAAAGAACTTACTTGGATTCAGAATTTCCTTGCCTACGGTATCAGTGCTAGAGAAACTAATAAAGAAAATGACTTTGAAGCTTGGATAGTTTCTTACAAAAAAAAGAAATTGAAAATTGGTTTTGACAAACACAAAAAGCCTTTTGCACAATTAGAAATAAACAATAAACAAGCAAAACTGAGCCATGTTTTTGTAAAAACTGAAGGAAGTAACCTTCGTCCTAAAGTACTTTATGTAGAAGTATTTGGCAAAGACTTGAGTACTGGAGATGATATTTATGAAAAAATTAAGCCTTAATCGTTTTTGGGCAATAGAAGAGAATCACAATTTTTTAAGGTTTACCAAGCAAAATATTGTCCTAGCTTTATCCATTTCGGTTATATACTTTATTTGGTTTAGTCAGGTAGTGCCGTATCGCCCTGAACATTCAACACTTTACTTTTTAATCCTTATTTTATTTTATCTCAATGGGGTAACTCGTAGCTTCGTCAAAGCGATGTTACCCTTTGTCATCTTCTGGATACTGTATGATTCTCTGAGAATCATACCAAATTATGCCGTTAATCCTGTGCATATTAAACAACCTTATGAGATTGAAAAGTATTTATTTGGAGTAAATGACAATGGTGTAAGACTTACGCTGAATGAGTATTTTACAAAGTATCATACGCCCTTTTTAGATTTACTTTCGGGGCTATTTTATATCAATTGGGTACCAGTACCTTTTTTATTTGGCATTTATGCTTTTTGGAAAGACAAAGCCCTTATTTATAGTTTCACTTACTGTTTCCTTTTTGTCAATCTAATCGGATTTGTGGCTTATTATACTTATCCTGCCGCTCCGCCTTGGTATGTTGCCGAATATGGTTTTATAGAGCATTTTAACATCATGGGAAATGTAGGAAATCTAAAACATTTTGATGCGCTCGTGGGCGCACCAATCTTCAAAGGAATTTATGAGAAGAATGCCAATGTTTTTGCCGCCATGCCTTCATTGCATTCTGCTTATCCTTTGATTGTTTTATACTTTGCAGCCAAAAAAAGAGTAGGATATTTTATCGTTTTCTTCGTTATTTTTTGTGTAGGCATTTGGTGTTCGGCAGTATATTCCAATCATCATTATGTAATTGATGTATTAGCAGGGATGACTTGCGCTGTTCTTGGAATAGTGTTATTTAACCTTTTTGTTAGAAAACCCATGATTAAGTATATACTACCTTTGTAGTTTTATAAAGGTAGAAGTAAGAAGAATAACCTCATCCCCCAACCCCTTCTCCTGTTGAGAAGGGGAGCCGTTGGAGAGAATTTATTATTAATAATCAGATACTTATAAACTTGTGTATAACTTGTGGCTCCTTCTTTAGAGAAGGAGCTTTTTTTTGCGCCAAAAGCTCCCCTCTCAACAGGAGAGGGGCGGGGGGCGGCCGCCGCTGCGGTGAGGTTTCAAAACAAAGAAAATCCACCTCCACCTTCCAACAATAAGGCTAACAAACAATAAATTGCTAAATTTTAAAAGTGAATAATTGTATTATTCTAATAAAATGAGCCAGTTATGAACAAAATATATAATAATTCCGTTATGTTTGTGTTGTAGAACTAAAATTAAATCATTACAGACATGGAAACTTTAGGTTATTTCGCTGGTATATTAACTACCATCGCCTTTGTGCCACAAGTAATACAGATTTATAAAACTAAATCTGCAAAAGACATCTCTTTAGCAATGTTTCTTTTGTTTACTGTGGGCGTTACTTTTTGGTTAGTATATGGAATTAGTACAAATGCTGTTCCAGTGATTGCTGCCAATGCTATTACCTTAATGCTATCTTTATTAATTCTGTTTTTTAAATACAAATACAGAAAAGCAATGTAAAAAACCTTTAAACAACCTTCTAAGAAAGGTTTTTAAAGGTTTTTTTTTGATTACCCTTTCTCTGCAATAGACGCTGCGATTGTCTCAATAAATCTTTGTCCTAATGCTTTCACATCGGATAAAGTATCTTTATCAATTATCTCTCCTTCTTGACTAACCTTTGTTCTGATAAATTGTATCAACAAATGCAATTGTTCAATATTTTTTGCCTCAATTACCCTCAATACTTCTAAAAGTGCCTGATGCCCAATTGTTCCATCAGTTGATGCAGTGATTAAAGCCGTAGGTTTTCCTGAAAACTCCCCTGAACCAACTGTCCAATCAATAGCATTTTTTAAACTGCCGGGAATTCCATGTGCGTATTCTGGTGTACAAATAATAACGCCATCTGCTTTGCTAATTTGACTTCTAAAATCAGTAACAATACTAGCAATATCTTCTGTTTTAGTATCTGGATTAAAATGAGGAAGCTTATCAATACCATCAAATGTGTTAACAATCAGCGAATCAGCGAATAAACTTGCGAAAGCGTTGATAAGGCGATGATTAGAGGAATTACTTCGGGTACTACCAGAAATGGCTAAAATGTTTTGTTTAATTTTCATCAGATTAAATGCTTTTTAGACACTGTAAATATTGTTAATAAACTATCGTTATAGCCTGATAACAAATTTTAAAGCAATTAATCTCTGAATTTCAATCCTTTTAATACTTTATTGACGGTCTCTGCCATACGTTCAATCTTTGTCTCTTCTTTTTTAGCACCTAATATCCAATCAATATAGGCTTTTTGTTCACTTTCTGTATATGTCAAAAAGTTTTTTAAAGCTTGAGGTTCATCTTCCAAACAAAGCATTAATTCTTTAGGAATTTCTAGTGCATCATTGTCGGCAAAGAGTTTTACATGTACCCAATCGCCCTCTTTTTTTCCAATCTTTTTACGGATTTCAGCCCTAACAGGCAAGAAAAGCATCCCATTGCCCATAGGCATTAAGCGATAGTTTTTCAATTCGAAATCATCAATAAAACCTTTAACCTTCACCCAACCAAAATAAGCATGTTTATCCTGTAAAACCTCAGGAATAATCGCATAAGTCCATCCACCTTTTCCGGGGAACTTCTCAAGTAAATATTTTTTATCAATTAAAGGTTTTTCCAAGACGCTTGATGTTTAATAAAATTGAACAAATAAAGCTATTAATGAATGTAGCAAAAAACAAATTCAGCAAGGTGAAATAATTTATAGAGAAAAGAACAAAACAAAGCCCACAGTTAATAAAGCAAGAGCGGGAAATAATCTTGCAAAGCCCGCTAATGATGAAGCAAGGGTGAGAAATAATCTTGTGAAGCCCGCTAATGATAAAGCAAGAGCGGGAAATAATCTTGCAAAGCCCGCTAATGATGAAGCAAGAGCGGGAAATAATCTTGTGAAGCCCGATAATGATGAAGCAAGAGTGGGAAATAATCTTGTGAAGCCCGCTAATGATGAAGCAAAGGCAAAAGAGAATCATGTGAAGCTCGCTAATGATGAAGCAAAGGCAAAAGAGAATCTTGTGAAACCTGCTAATGATGAAGCAAAGGCAAGAGAGAATCTTGTGAGGCTTGCTAATGATGAAGCAAAGACGGGAAAATATTTTGTAAAGCACTCAAATATTTTTGAAATCATGGGAAAATATTTTGTGAAACACGCTAATGATAGAGCAAAGACATGAAAGAGTTTTGTAAAGCACTCAAATATTTTTGTAAAAAGCTCAGATGCTTATAAAATAGGACCTAAAAGAATTGAGAAAATAGCTAATAAAAATAGATTTAGCTATAGGTTGATTGGTGTTAAAGTAATTGGGAAAAAGATAAGGTTAATATATAGCCAAATGCCTCAATTAAGCCAGAAAACTAAAGTAATGTAACAAGAAATTAAACCATATCAGTTCAAGTTTTAAACACGTTGTAAGCTTAACTTAAATAGAATAATTTCTTTTGAAGCTGGAATTAGAAAAGAATAAATTATGAATTTGAATCAGTAAAATGACTTGATATTTATATCAACGAATACTAAAGTTTTAACTTTTCTAAAATCAAAATTGCTAATTGGTGTGATATACGGGTTTTGCCATTTTCAATTCTTGACAATTTATAAGATGAAATCCCGACTATGTATGCGAGATAAGCTTGTTTCCATCCTTTTTTTATTCTTAGTTCTTTGATAAGAGTTCCGTTTAGAGCTGGAAATGTTGTTAGTGTGTCATTTTCTACACTGAGGTTGTACATTTTAATATTCATAGGTAACATAGATAGACTTTGCAAACAGTTTTTATGCAAGTATATTTCATAGAAGAAAATACCATAGAGTTAAATAAGTTGAGCGTTAAATTAGTAGTATTTACGTAGAAAAAAAAGCTTTTTATTATAAATCACTTGCACTTTTTGCAAGTGATTTATAAGAGTATTTCCGTAAAAGATATAATTATATTGTGTAGTTTCGACACGTAAATTTAATACGTCTAAACAGAAATCATTTAAATATGGAAAAAACTACATTTACTAAACAATTTTTTTTTAAGCCTTGTTCTGAAATATTTACACCATTAGTAAAGAGAATTATATTGTTTTCTCTTTGTTGGATTGGAAGTATATGTCTGACCTTTTCACAAGCAAATAACTCAGTTAAACTACTGACAAAACAAAAAGTTATTTTAGATACTTTTTCTATAGCTACCAATAAACCATTATCTAGTTTAAGAACACAGGTTTATATTGACTATCAGAAACCTAACTCAAAGAAGTTCTGGAAAAACCTTGCTCTTTTTTCAGGAACGCTAGTATTACAATCACAATTGAATAAAACGAACCTATACAAAGAGCCAACAGTTCCTTTACTTACACAAAATAATCAGAACGTACTTCTACCAAGTATTTCGTTGGGACTATTACCTAGTCTATGGAAAAATAGACCAAGAAAAATACCAAAACTAAATCTTAAAGTTGTCCATAAAAGCAGTGATGGCAATATCCTTAATGTTTGGGAAAAACCATTAACAAGTAAAGCAAAAGAAGGTGCTGAACTACTGGATTTAAGTATTGATTCTTCCATTCGTTTAGGTAAAATTGAAATAAGTTTAGAAAATTATTCCGATAGAAAAGTTTATTTTTGGGGCAATGCAACTAATATTATTACTAAATCTGTAATAGAAGAAACTCCAATAGAGGAAATTGCACCTTACAAACTAAAAAGAGTTAGTCGATATCCTGGCAAATTAATTGAAAGTGTTGTTGATGAGAAAATTGTAGTACTACAGAAGACTAATAAAGAAGTAAAGGGTTCAAGTAGTTTTTTAGATTTTACAAGCACTTTATCTCCACAAACATTTGATGTAACAAATGTAAAGCCAAAGCAAAAACCTGTTTACAGTAGTGCTACTACTACTGCTAAAGAATCGGATTGTAAAGCATTAGAGGGGCAAGTATGGGATGGTACAAAATGTGTTTTTAATCCTGACGTTTTTTGTAAAGCGAATTTTGGAGATGATTTTTCATATAATTCATCAACTGGAGCCTGTGATTTTAACGACCCTTATGCTAATGAATCATGTCCAAGTGGAGAAACCTATCAAGCTGGGGTAGGAGATGGGTGTCCTATTTCCGAGTGTGAAGATAGTGGCGGAGAATGGGAAAATAATGCTTGTAACAATCCTTCTTTGGACTGTGTAAATGGAGGAGGTTCTTGGCAAGAACCAAATTGTCTATGCTCTTCTGGACTAATTTGGGATGATGATGTAAAAGAATGTATTATTGATGTCGAAGTAGGTGTAAATCAATGCCCTTCTGGACTAATTTGGGATGATTTAATGAATACATGTGTTATTGATGAAGATATAGTAGTAGGTGGACAAAATTGTTTAATTCAAGGGAAAGTGTGGGATGAAGCTACACAAAGTTGTATTACACCTTCAACTGGATGCCCTTATGGTTATTATGATGATGGTTGGGGTAGTTGTATTTTTGATTATGAGCCAATACCACCAACTGGTACACTTCCTCCGGTAACGCCGCCTTCCTTACCACCTGTACAGTATGGGACAAGGACGTATTATAATCCTGAAACACGTGCAAATTATTATTCATCAGAAAAAAAGTGTGAAGGTATTCAAGATATTTGGAACAACGCAGTTTCAAATAATAAAGAAGTTTTGGCATTTTTACTCTCCGATGGTACTTTGGTAACTTTGCCATATAATACAAGTACAAACATATCAGCTGTTGTACCACCAGCTTCTTATAATGGTGAAACTGCAGGGACTTATTTCAATGGGGTAGATAGTTTTGTGCAAATTGTAGCAACTATTCATACTCATAATGAATGCATAAATGACCATTCAGATGGTGTATCTGGGCTATCTAATGATGATGTTAGTGTTTTTCAGACTTTTTTACAATTTAGTCCTCCGATCAAACATTATGTAATGGGATGTGGTGTAGTTGGAGAAACAGATATTAATGGAAGTATCAGTAATAAACAATGGGGTACTCCTTCTCAAACTTGCTGGAATATTAAATAAACATAATTTATGAAAAAATACCTTATTATATTCTTACTACTCGTGTTTTGTATTACGAAAAGCAAAGCACAAACAGATTCATTGCCAGATTTACCCCAGTTGGTTGTAAAAGATACTACTATGATTGCCTTCATCAAAAGCTCAATCAAGTATTTCAAAAAAGAGGATAAGTATTGGAAAGAGTATTATTATATAGAGATTGATTTAAGCCCTTGGGAGTTTCATCCTAAAAATAGTTTAATCACATTGGCTTATGCAACTTATGGAATAGCACCTTCGGGTGCATATCATTCTCAATCTTTTGAGAGAGACAAAGCTGATGTTATTGGCTATACATTTATTGATGATATACCTGTTTTATTTAAAAGAAAAACTGCAAGAATCGCAGGCTTTAGAGGAGACTTGTTCCAATTCTCCTCTAAAAGCTTAAAGCAATTATCCGATATTTTAAAAAGAAAAGATACAAGAGACTCCAATAAGAAAGGAGATATGATTGAGGGTGTATATACCATAGGTAATTTTTTATACTTAACTGAAGATAGAAAAATAAAATACGAACATTGATGTCTTGTTAAGTAGAATTTATGGGAAGTTTCTGCCGTTGTTCGTGTCTAACGAACAACTAATAGAAACACAAATCGTAGAATTGTTTGTGAAGACACAAACAATGGCAATATGATGGGAATTAAAAAAGTTCTAATTCTAATTTTACTAACTACATATACTGTATTTGGGCAGAATACTCAGCTAGATACCCTCAGACAATTTCAAGGACATTGGGTTTTTAAGATGGCAATTAATCCAGATTTTACAGAAGAGGAGTTAGCAAAAACTTATCCTGAAAAAGGACATAAAATTCATATACAAGGAACTAGAGTTTATGGAAACTTTATGGGAATGTATGAAAACCTTAACCTCAACCTAGCTACATTGGAAAGTAATGGCGATAAATGCTTTGTGTGTAATTTGGATAAAAAAGATTCTATTGCTTTGCAAAAATCAGGAGTGTATCCTCAGCCTTGGATGGGGATTTATCAATTTCGTTCACCAAGACTACCCTTGCCTTACCTTTCTCTTCAGCTTTTGTTAACACAAAAATATTTGAAGGTTGGAATTGACCAAACAATTTTTTTATTGGAACGAGATAAAGCAGAGTATCTTTTTTGTAAAGAGGATAATGTCAATTTGAGTATTACACCTAATGTGCCTTCATTTAATTCGATAAAAAAGAATGAGGAGTTAGAGGTGTTATTTCGATGGAAAGAGTGGGTGAAAGTTCGCTATTGGGGAAAAGCATTATTAGAAGGTTGGGTTAAAGCTGAACAGCTTACAAAATAAAAGTGCTGAACCAACTTTTTGGAACATCTTTCAAAAAAACATTATTCTCTGCCATTGTTCGTGTCTCACGAACAACTCAAAGGAATGCCGTCAAATTGTTTGTGAAGACATAAACAATGGCAAGAGGAATTTAACTGTTTATTTTTGTGCTACAATTTTTATATGGTATTCAATGGAGTCCGACATCGTTTGATTGGCTAAATTATCATAGAATTTTGCTGATTTGTATCGGACATCCCATTTTGTTCTATCAATAACCAACTTGGCATTCGCTTTGACAATCCCATCCTTAACCTCTATTTGAGCTGGAAAAGTAACTGAGTGTGTGATACCTTTAATCGTTAGGTTCCCTGTAACATTTTTATTCTCATCATTTATTGATGCAACTTTGGTTATTGCAATTGTAGAAAAGGGAAATTTTATAACTTCAAAAAAATCAGGGTCTTTTAAGTGATTAACAAGGTTATTATCAGTCCCATGGTTTTTATCTTCAATGGTATTCATGTCAACCTCAATTATACCACCCATAAGTTGACCGTTTTCAATCATCAATTCTCCTTTTGATATATAGATGTACCCTGTTTGACTGTTTAAACCATTTAGCGAAGAACCTTTCCATGTCACAACACTTTCCTTTGTATCTATCATAAAATATTTTTCATTTCCAACATGTAAGGATAAGGAACTCGCCGAGGCATTATTTTTATTTCCTTCTTTTTCATTTCCACAGCCGATGAATAAAGGAGCAATAATTAAAATTAAGTAAGTGATTGATAGTTTGTTGTTCATAAACAGAAATAATATTGATTAATAATTTTACCCTCCAACTATAAGATTTTAAACTTAAATCCTTATAGGTTTATACCAAAGACTTACTCTGTCATTGTTCGTGTCTCACGAACAAAAAAGTGACAATGAATTAATGAAAAATATATTAGAGAAACGCAAGTCGTCGAATTGTTTGTGGAGACACAAACAATGGCAAGAAGACACAAACAATGGCAAGGGAGGTTTATACAAAAGACTTATTTTTTAAAAACCATGTCTAATTTAATCGGGATTTCATCAGCGATTAGATGGTCTTTCGCACTTGAAAAAATATTAGAGGCAAACAGACTTGGGGCTTTATAGGTGATTCCAAAGCTAGAACGTAAGAAAAATAAACTTGCTTTAGCTGTAATGCTCTCTTTATTGTTATCAATAAAAGCTGTAAAAGCAATTTGATTAGTAATTCCCCTTATATTCAAATTACCTTGCACTGCATATTTATTAGGTTCAGCCGTTTTATTGATTTTGGTAATGATAAAAGTAGCCTGAGGGTATTTTTGAACAGCAAAGAAATCATCTCCTTTTAAATGCGATTCTAAATTGTTGTCTCCTTTCTCCTTTGGATTTCGCTCATGCTCATTACTTTTAATTGTTTTCATATCTATCACAAAGCTACCTCCTTGTATTTTACCATCTTTCACAAGTGTGATGTTGCCCGAAGCAAATTTTAAAGTACCTTCATGTCCACCGTATTCAAATGCAGGTGTTCCTTTCCAAAAAACCTGACTTTCGGAAACTGATAAATCAAATTTCTGTTGCGTAAATCCAGATAAATAACTCAATAGTAATGATAAAGTAATAAGCTTTTTCATGATAAATAAGGTTTAGAGAAGGAATTGTTTGGTTATTGTATATTCAGCAGATTTTCATTTTGAGGTAAAGTATATAGATTTGAACTCGTTAATAAAACAGAGGTGTCTTTCTTTTTACAGGTAACGGGTACATTATTAATATCAATTTTAGGAAAGATTTCATTAAACGAAAGCAACTTTTGTTCTGAAGGTTGGTCTTTGATAGCAATACGGTAAGGCATAACTAAACAAAGGGGATCTTTCGTTTCTTTTTTTGTTGATTTAACACCAGTGGTTTTTACAACTCCTTTGTTTTTTGATGATGGTTTACAACATTTCTTTTTGTTAAATTTTTCAATCATTGTTTTACTGTTAAACAGTACAGCTGAATAATTGCTAGATGGAATTTGTGCCATTAAAGAGTAAGAAAATAGCACAAGCGAAAGGATGAGTGTTTTTCTCATGTTGATAATTGTTTATGTTTTAATTAACTAAGACAAACATATCAAATTGAAAAGCATTGGTAGTAAATGAAATGTAAAAAAGTGTAAAAGCTATGTAAAAACCGTTACTAATAGCTATTTATCGTTTAAATTGCTCATGTTTATGAAATCAAGATTATACATATTGCCATTGTTGCTGATGATAGGCTGTTTGTTCTTCATTGCAACGAATCGGAAAAAAGGAGATGATTATGCAGAAAAGCATCTGACAGTGGTGCTAAGAGACATAGGACATCAGTTATTACTTCATGCAAAAGACTCTAGTTCTAGAGTTTTGCCCATCAAACAAATTAATGAGAATACTTTTGAAATCGCTTTTCAAAGTAAATTTACCTTTGTGTCAGATACTTTGATAGCATTGGTGCATAGGCGTTTGAAATCGACCAATTTGCCTACTGAATATATCGTTAATGTGATTGATTGTGGGAATAAAGAATTGATTTTTGCTTATGAAGTAAGTAAAAAGACCGATAGTATTTTACCATGTTTGGGAAGACAACAAGATGTAGGCTGTTACTTAATTCAAATTGAGTTTTTAAGAGCAGAAACGTTGGCATTCAGTAATTATTTACTCTTACTGATTCCTTTAGGACTAATAGGTTTTATACTGAAAAGTAATTTTATAAAAGATAAAAAAGTAGCAGAAAATGATGTTGTACCAGCAGAAAGAGATTATATCGCAATCGGTCAATATGCTTTTTATCCTGAAAAGAATAGCTTGAAGTATGGAACTGAAAACATAGAATTGTCTGAACGAGAAGCAAAATTACTTAGCATTTTTGCGGTAAACCTAAATCAATTAATTGAAAGAGAAAGACTTTTGAAGGAAGTTTGGGAAGATGAAGGCGTTTTTGTAATCAGCAGAAATCTGGACGTATTGGTTTCAAAACTAAGAAAGAAACTCCAAAAGGATGAATTGGTGAAAATTACCAATCAGCATGGAAAAGGCTATAAATTGGAGGTTTTGAAGGAGGAGGAGTGAGAATAAAGAAATGAATTTTTATAAAGAACATCATGATGTATCGGCAACCTTTAGGGTTGCCGTTTTTTGTTGGTTATATCATGAAATACGCTAACCGCAAGGATTTATCGCTACTTGTTTTGTTGTTTTTTGAATGTAATAGAATTTGTTAAACCTTTTTTTCTATTAGCTGGCGAATTAATTCGCCAGCTAATAGAAAAATACTGATTGAGGAAGCTAGTGTAGAAACAACACTTAACAATTGCCACAAACAATAAACGGCAACCATAAAGGTCACCGTTGTCTTATTATAATGTGTTAGAAATACTCTAGGCGAATTTAGAAAAACGTAAGTTTGATGCTTACTGATAATTCCAATTAATGTCTTTGATGTGTTATTCAGTATAAGCCTCAATAATATTCATTAATAATTGATTAATTAGCCGTAGGCTTTTTAACCTTCAATTCATCGGGAGCATCTTTGGTATAAGTCTTAAATTGTGATTTGTAGTTTTTATCAAAAAGGGCTTTGATTTCTTTGATGTCAACTGAACTAGCAGGATTGAATTGCGGAGAATTCATATAAGTTTTTAGACTATACAATAACTGACGAGCTACAAAACGTTTGTCAGGTTCTGAACTGAGGTCAGCGCTAGAAATAATCAGTTTGCCTTTTCCAACTTTCGCTTCTAAGATTAAACCCAATTTACGATTCAAGAACCAAGTATCAATAGGCTGAACAATAGGACGGAAGCCCGCAGGGAAACTATCCAACAACATTACTTGTGAGCGGTTTGTAATTTCCCACCATTGTAAATTACTGTGGTATTCTGTCGGGAAGTTTTGGAAAGCAGGATGAGTAGGCTCGCAAAGAAAACCCAAAGTATGCGGAGGACGCATTTTGAACCAAGAAGTATTCCAGAAAACAGGTTGGAAATAATTCACAACTTCTTTCCCTTTTTCGATTTTACCCGCAGCTTCTAAGAATACTTTACCACCATTCTGCAAAACTTCTTCTGCTTTGGCATCCAATTCTTTACAGAAGTAAATTTCATCAGTATTAATTGTCGGAAGTTTTTCTGGATATACCCAAAACTCCCAATTATTCATAAAAGTAGTATTATCAATACGTACTTCAAAAACAAGTTTCTGTGCTTTTTGAATAGCATTTAAAGCAAAAGATACTTTTCCGATATTAAAATTATTACCGATTGGAATATTGGTTTTATCAAATTTACCTTTCGCCAATACTTGTTTGTTTTCATCCAGAATTTGCCATGAAGCCAAGGCATTATTCAACACATCTTTGCCAAAATGATACATTTCAACATTTGCTTCGAAGCTCTCTGAGTTTTTATATACAAATTTTGGAATACGTGCCAGAGGAACAGTAGTGTTACAGAATTGAGCAAATTCAGCTTGTGAAATATATCCTTTTTCTTCCCAGAAAGAATCCAGAATGCCAACCAAAGCTGTTCCCTGACCAGAGTAATCGTTCAAACCAAGCATTTGAATTCCTGCTGAAATGGGCGTGCGAAATGCCATTTCAATTTCAGTTTTATAACTCAAAGCCTGTAATTTCCCAGTAGCTAGAAAGAATTTTTCACCCAATTCTCCCATGTCTTTATCTTTCAAATCTTCTTGGAAAAGTTCATAATTCTTGGCTTTGTAAACGCCAGTATATTTACTGATTTCCTTGAAATTTGGAAAAACACACCATTGACCTAATTCGTGGGTTAGATACGGTACTTTAAAATCTTTTACTTTATCGGCAAAGTCCTCAGTACTGCTTGGAAGTTTATTCCAAGGCAAACCTCTTGGGCCAGATTTAATCATGTATTCATTGGATGGGACTAAAGGCCAACTCATTGCTACTGATGCGCCAGTATATTTACGACGAGGGTCTTTAGTCTTCCAATAGTTTATGAATTTGGTTAGGTAATCTACTTGTTTGCCTCCTCTTGGTTCATTTCCATAAGCCAACATGCAAAAAGAAGCATAATTACCGTAAGCTTTTGCCATACGGTTAGTTTCATCCATAATAAACTGGTCGATAGGATGCCCATCGCCTAAAGATGAACCATGATTCGCCCAACTTGGGCCTTCTGGTTGTAGATATATTCCCACTAAATCTGCTGCGATAAAAGCTGCCTCTGGCGGACAATACGAATGAAAACGGAAATGGTTTAAACCATAAGCTTTCGCTTTTCTAAAAACCTTTTCCCAAGACGCTACGTCCATCGGAGCGTAACCAGTTAATGGAAATTGGCAGTTTTCAACTGTTCCTCTTAAAAATATAGGGCGACCATTAATTTCAAAACGAGTGCCTTTTATGGCAAAATCTCGCATTCCAAACTGTACTTTCCTAGCAGATTGTACTTGTTTTTTAACAATGATTTCGGCAGATAGATGGTACAAGGCAGGGGAAAATTCATCCCAAGTTTGGAAGTCATCGCCCATCGGATAATCAATGGTGATACTTTTTTCTTGTCCATCTATCTGGAAATCAGATAAAATTAATTTTGGAGAGTGAGCTTTAATGCTGTTAAAACTTTTTGCAGAAAGCTTAATTTGTCCTTCAACAGGCTTTTGCAAATAATTTTTTAATACGATTTTTACTTTCGCTAAATGATTTACCAAATCTGGATAAATCTGAATATCATCAAACCAGATTTTACTTTCGGCTTCTAGTTCTATTTTGCCAACAATCCCGTTCCAGTTTCCTTGTGTGTGGTCGGTTAAACTATGGGAATCTTTCCCAACATTGATAGCCTTGATGCGATTATCAACACGAATTGAAATGGTATGCTTTCCTGTGGATAATTTATCCGTTAAATCAAAGGTTTGTGCAACGCACATTGAGTTTTCTAAACCAATTTCTTCATTATCAATCCATACTCTTGTTTCAGTATGCGGTCTTTCTAAAGTAAGAACAATGCGTTTGTTTGACCAGTTTTTAGGAACATCTATTGCTTTCTGGTACCAAGCAGCGCCTACATAATATTTTGCGGGTGTTAACCAAAAAGGGAATTTTAAATTTTCAGGAGTACGATACTTTGCTAAATGCGGATTGAAGTACCAAGAACTATCGTAAATACTGCCAGTCCACTGTGTATGAATCGTTACAGGACTTCCTTTGCCATTTTCTAGCATCGAACCCGGTAATTTGATGGTTTCAGAAAGTTTACTATTAAACCATTTATCTTTTACGCCAACGTCTGCTGAATCAATTTTGAATTGCCAATTTCCTGCTAAAGAGATTTTTTGAGCATTGATTGTATTGCCAAACAACAAGCATAAAATAAATAAGTAATTTTTAATCATAAGCTTTTAAACGTTTTTGGGCAGTAAGACTTTACTCTTTTCGGATTAAGAAACCCTGCCGAACTTATCCTCAGCAGGGCTTAGTCTTTACACCAAAAAATCTATTTTTATAATGTTGATATTAATTATTCCAATGCAAACAAGGTATCGGAACTTTTAAGTTTATGAATGAGTATTTTCTCTTATAAAGAAAATTTTGAGAGTGACAATTTGTGAATATTCTTATAATTCTAAAATAATTTTCTGAAAAAATATTTATTTTCTTTTGCAAATATAAACTGTATAAATTTGATAACAAATATTGATTATCAAAGAAATTATACTGTCCTGTGCCTTCCTGTTATAGCCTTTAAGCTATATTGCTGGTGTTTTATGTTGATTTTTTTGGTGTTTTTATAATTGTATTTTTCTAATAAATCAAAGAAATGAAAATTGTTTTTTTGATTTACTTTTTCGAAAATTTTGTATTAGAAAAGTGCAAGGATTTTTTATGTCATCGTTATCGGGAACGTTGCCATAAAAAATCAAATATTGTATTTCCATGAAAATTCTCTTAAGAGGAAGTGCTATGCTTTTTAAAGAAGAGAAATGCCTAGCTGTATTTTACCGGTATCATTCATAAAGTGGTTTTCTTCAACAGCTTGAAAAATAATTTCAATAATTTTTCAGTCAATTCTCGAAAAACTGGTAAAAACAATTTTTTCATTCAGAAAAGCACTTTTTAAAAAGTTATATAATTTCAAAAAATACTACCAAACGCATGACATCACAGGACGCCTCAGGTAAGTACTTAATTTTTCTTTGCAATAAATAACAAACCATATTTGATGAAACAGCATAAATCAACGAAAGCTTTTCAGACGCTTTTACTTTTATCAATTTCTTGTTCTTTGAGTTTCGGACAAGCAAAATGGAAGCCTATTACACAGCAATCCAAACCGTGGTCACGTTGGTGGTGGGAAGGTAACTCAGTAAATCCCAAAGATTTAACTTACAATATGGAAACCTACCAAAAAGCAGGTTTGGGAGGTTTAGAAATTACGCCAATCTATGGTGTGAAAGGTCAAGAAGCGAATTTTATAGATTTTCTTTCGCCGAAATGGGTAGAAATGTTCAAGCATACTTTGAATGAAGGTACTCGTTTGGGCTTGGGTATCGACCTTGCCAATGCTTCGGGCTGGCCTTTTGGCGGACGCTGGGTAACACCAGAAGACGCTTGTAAGAACGTGAATTTCAAAACTTACCAGTTGAAAGAAGGAGAAAAACTTTCAGATGTAATTTCATTTCAGCAAAGTCCATTGTTAAGATATGTTTTGCCAAAAAAGGCTGAAATTTCAGCCTTGAAATATCCAGTTTCGAAGAATGAGAATCTTCAAGAATTGGCAATCGACCAAATTAAATATGAAAAACCTTTGCCTTTACAAACGCTCATGGCGTATTCTGACAAAGGAGAAGTAATGAATTTGACGGGCAAAGTAAGTACGATGGGACAATTAAATTGGGAAGCTCCCAAAGGTAATTGGACATTATATGCCATCTTCCAAGGTTGGCATGGCAAAATGGTAGAACGTGCTGGGCCCGGTGGAGAAGGTGATGTAATCGACCATTTTTCAGAAAAAGCGATTCAGAATTACTTAAAAGAATTTGATAAAGCTTTTGCAAAAACGGATGTTTCAAGCATGCGTGCTTTCTTTAATGATTCTTACGAAGTAGATGATGCTCGTGGGCAGTCGGACTGGACAGATGATTTATTCAAAGAATTTCAGCAAAGAAGAGGTTATGATTTAAGGAATTACTTGCCAAATCTTTTCAGTAAAGAAAATACAGATTTAAACCACAGAGTATTATTCGATTATAGAACTACGATTGGTGATTTGATTCTAGAAAAATATACAGGCGAATGGGCAAAATGGGCGCATGGTCGTGGTAAAATTGTAAGAAACCAAGCGCACGGTTCGCCAGCGAATACTTTAGATTTATACGGATTGGTGGATATTCCAGAAATTGAAGGAACAGATTTATTGAGAATCAAATTTGCTTCTTCGGCTTCCAATGTTTTGGGCAAAAAATTAACTTCTTCGGAATCAGCTACTTGGGAAAACGAACATTTCCTTTCTTCATTAAGTGATGTTAAAAAAGCGCTAGATTTATTTTTGGTCGGTGGCGTAAACCATATTTTTTATCACGGAATAAATTACTCTCCTAAAAATGAGGCTTTTCCGGGTTGGTTATTCTATGCGGCGGTACATTTTACGCCACATAATCCATTCTGGAAAAACTTTTCTACCTTGAATAATTACGTGGCTCGTACGCAAACCTTTTTGCAAGACAGTAAACCGAATAACGATGTTTTGTTGTACTTCCCAATTACTGACCGACTCACAGAACCTTCTCACAAAGGTTTATTAGAACATTTTGATGGAGTAACGCCAGAATTTAACGGAACTGATTTTAAAGAAGTTGCGCAAAAAATGATTGACCGTGGTTATGGTTTTGATTTTATTTCAGATAAACAAATTGCGAATCTCAAAACACAACATCAGCAAATTATTACGGGTGGTGTTGCCTACAAAACAGTATTGCTTGCGGAAAGCGAGCAAGTACCTTTAGAGACTTTAGAGAAATTAGTACAATTAGCAAAATCAGGTGCAACGATTATTGTGCATCATAAATTACCTGCTGATGTGCCGGGCTTAGGAAATTTGGATGAACGAAGAGCAAAATTTAAGGCACTTTTGGCTCAATTGAATTTTGTAAAAGCAAATGCTAAAGTAAATCAGGCGAAAGTTGGAGAAGGTTCTTTCTTGTTAGGAGAAGATTTGGAAGAAATGATGATTTACGCTAAAATCTATCGTGAAACAATGACGGATAAAGGTTTACAATTTGTTAGAAAAACCTCTGCAAAAGGTAATTATTACTTTATCAATAATAAATCTGATAAGGCATTTGAAGGCTGGGTGAAATTGGAAGTAGAGGCGAAATCTGCGGCTTTGTACAATCCAATGACAGAAGTTTTGGGAATGGCAAAAGTGAAAAACAATGAAGTATATCTGCAATTGTCTGTAGGGGAATCGTGCATTATTGAAACGTTTAAAACAGTAGAAAAAGGTGCAGCTTATCCTTATTGGAAAGCAAGCAAAGAAGCTGAAGAATTAAAAGGTACTTGGAAAATCTCTTTTATTGACGGTGGACCAACTTTACCAAAAGCACTTGAAATCAAAGATTTAGGTTCGTGGACAAATGCAGGAAATGCTTATCAAGATTTTTCTGGAACGGCATTGTATCAATTGAATTTTGCAAAACCTAAAACTAATGCACAAGGCTATTGGTTAGATTTAGGCAAAGTTGCGGAAAGTGCATCGGTGACATTGAATGGAAAATATTTGGCTACTTTATTAGGACCAACGTTCAAAGTTTTTGTACCCAATACTTTGTTGAAAGCAGAAAATGATTTAGCGATAAAAATCTCTAACTCAATGGCAAACAGAGTAATTGCTTTAGAAAAAGAAGGCACTGTTTGGCAGAAATTTTATAATATCAACGTCTCGGCAAGATTGAAACAAAATGTAGGCAAAGAAGGCTATTTTACAACTAAAAACTGGACTCCGAAAGAATCTGGTTTATTAGAAAAAGTAACTTTAACACCTGTAGAGGTTTTGAAATAGGAGCTAGAAAATGGAGAGACGTTGAATGAATAGGGAATTTTCAACCATTTTATTCATACTTAAATAACAAAACAATCATGTTAAAACGTCTTTCCATTTTCGCCATTTATTTGTTTATCGCCACTTTTGCGAACATTACTTTTGCCAAATCACAGCCAGAATACTACGAAACTAGAGTATACAGTTTCAAAACGCTAGAGCAGAAAAAAGTAGTTGAAGATTATTTTAAAGACGCTGCTATTCCTGCTTTTAACCGATTGGGAATCAATTCAGTAGGTGTATTCAACGAAGCTGACCAAAAAGATGGAATAAAATTATATGTTTTGATTCCCTACAAATCTTTAGAGCAATTCAGTAAAATTGGCAGTAAACTGGCTTCTGATGCTGTTTATCAACAAGCGGCAAAAGCCTATTTAGATGCTAACTTCGCTACGCCAGCTTATGAACGTTACGAAAGCTCGCTTTCAGTTGCTTTTAAAGATTGGACAAAATTGAAAGTGCCCACAACTTCAGCTCCAAAATCTGAAAGAGTATATGAATATCGTTTGTACGAAAGTCATAGTGAAGTAAAAGGATTGAGTAAAATTCACATGTTCAACGAAGGTGGCGAAATTAATATTTTTGTAAGATTGGGTTTTAATCCAGTGTTTTATGCGCAAACTATCATTGGTGGAAAACAGCCAAATTTGGTGTATATGACTACTTTTGATAACAAAGCGTCGAGAGATGAACATTGGAAAGCATTCGGAGCAGATTCAGAATGGAACCGTATTAAAGTACTTCCAGAATACGATCATGCGATGACCAAAGCCGAAATCCATTTCTTGACACCAACAGATTTTTCACAAATTTAAAGTTGAGTTTATAAGTCTATGAGTTTAAAGTCTATGAGTATAAATCGTAGATAAAGTGTAAGAAGAATAATCTCATAAACATTGAACTCATGGACTCATAAACGCTAAACTCATAAACATTAAACTCAAAAAATGCAGGAAATCGCTTTTACGATGAAGCTCAAAAAAGGATTTGAGCAAGAATACAAAAAACGCCATGATGAAATTTGGCCAGAATTGTCTGAACTATTAGTAAAATCTGGAATCACTGAATACGCAATTTATTTGGATGAAGCTTCTGGAATTTTGTTTGCTGTTCAGAAAAGAGTAGATAACCATACGCTTGACGAATTACCACAAACTGAAATTATGAAAAAATGGTGGGCATTTATGGGCGATATTATGGATACGAATCCAGATAATTCTCCAGTAGTAAAAGATTTATCTTGCGTGTATAGAATGGCTTAATCGCTAGATTTAACAAGAAAAGCACAGATTTAAGGATGGTCAATGTCAAGATTGATGACTTAATCTGTGCTTTTTTGATGCTTAAATTCGATTGATATTAAAAGATAGAAAACCTTAAAACTAGCGGAAAAATATTATTTTAAATTGATAATTCATCCATCACTCTCAACTATTCATTGTATGAAAAACATTAGATTATTACTCTTTTCACTCGCCTCTTTTTTTGTGCAAGACACTTTTGCACAAAGTAAAATCAACCGAAAAGTTTTGGTAGAACGCCACACGGTTGTGGTTAATAAAATTGATACTTTGGCTTCATTGTCAGTTGGTAATGGCGGTTTCGCTTTTACGACTGACGTTACTGGTTTACAGACTTTTCCTGATTTTTATGCCAAAGGAATTTCTTTAGGTACACAGTCGGTTTGGGGTTGGCATCGTTATCCAAATACTGAAAATTATAAGGTTGAAGAAACGTTAAAAGAAATCAATTCGCATGGCAGAAAAGTACCTTATGCCGTTCAAGCTTCAAACA
Organism: Arcicella rosea; assembly: GCF_040543805.1. NCBI lineage: Bacteria > Pseudomonadati > Bacteroidota > Cytophagia > Cytophagales > Flectobacillaceae > Arcicella > Arcicella rosea. The sequence continues at coordinate 121,236 of NZ_JBEUMS010000011.1, read as the reverse complement.
GTGAAAGAGCGAAAGCCGCTAATAATTTCCTTCGTCAAAATCCACATCGTTTACAATTAGGAAATCTTGGTTTTGAATTGTTCAAAAAAGATGGTTCCAAAGTAAACCCACAAGATTTAACTAATATTCACCAAACTTTAAATGCTTACACAGGTGAAATTACCAGTCAATTTTTGGTAGAAGGCGTTCCTGTAAAAGTAATTACAGTGGCGCACCAACAGAAAGATTTGATTTCGGTAAAAGTACAATCTGAATTATTGAAAACTGGTCAGTTGAAGTATCGTTTACGTTTTCCGTATCCAACAAATCAGTTTACAGATGAAGGAAATAATTGGAAAAATGCCGATAAACACCAATCATCGGTCGTAATTGCTAGCGAAAAATCTTTTGTTTTTAAGCATCAGTTAAACGATACGGAATATTTTGTAAAAATCGAGAGTAATCAAGATTCAAAGGTTTTACAAAGCGAAGCGCACTATTTTGTGCTGAGTCCAGATACGAAAGAAAGCACTTTGGAATTCAGCGTTATGTTCTCTGAAAAAATCTCAAAAGAAAGTATTCCAAATTTTACTAACACTTTATTGAGTACAAAAACGGCTTGGAAAACTTTTTGGAGTAATGGTGCTGCGGTTGACTTTGCTGGAAGTACCGATCCACGTGCAAAAGAGTTGGAGCGAAGAATTATTTTATCGCAATATCTTACCAAAATACAATGTGCGAATAACGAGCCACCACAAGAAACAGGTTTAACTTATAATTCTTGGTTCGGAAAACCACATTTAGAAATGCACTGGTGGCATGGCGTTCATTTTGCTTTGTGGAATCGTACTGATTTACTTGAAAAAAGTATGAGTTGGTACAAAAAAGTATCACCAGAAGCGAGAATCATTGCAGAAAGACAAGGTTTTGAAGGTGTTCGTTGGCAAAAAATGACCGACCCAGATGGGAAAGAAGCACCTTCGTCGGTGGGTGCATATTTACTTTGGCAACAGCCACATTTTATTACTTTCGCTGAGTTGGCTTATCGTAAACATCAAAACAAAGCAACTTTAGAAAAGTATAAAGAACTTGTGTTTAAAACAGCCGAATTTATGGCTTCTTACGCTTACTTCGATCCAGAAAAAGGTCGATATATTTTGGGTAAAGGCGTAATTCCTGCTCAAGAGCGTTTTAAACCTGAAGATACTTTTAACCCGACTTATGAATTGGCTTATTGGCAATGGGCTTTATCAACTGCGCAAATTTGGCGTGAACGTTCAGGTTTAAAAAGAAATGAAAAATGGGATGATGTTTTGAAAAAACTATCGCCTTTGCCTGTACAAGATGGCGTTTATTTGGCTACAGAAAATGCGACAGATTCTTATACGAATCCAGTGTTTTTAACAGATCATCCAAGCGTGCTTGGTACTTTTGGAATGTTGCCAGAAAGTAAAATGCTTGATAAAAAAATCATGCAAGATACTTTCGATAAAATCTGGAAAGTTTGGCATTGGGACGATACTTGGGGTTGGGATTTCCCGATGGTTGCCATGACAGCCACTCGATTAAACCAACCAGAAAAAGCGATTGACGCTTTGATGATGGATATTAGAACCAATACGTATTTACCTAACGGACATAATTTTCAAGATGCTCGTTTGCGTTTGTATTTACCCGGAAATGGGGGATTATTAGCAGCAGTAGCGATGATGTGCGGAGGCTACGATGGATGCAAAACGATTAATCCAGGGATTCCTAAAAATGGAAAATGGAAAGTGCGCTGGGAAGGGTTTAAAAAAATGTATTAATTGTGAATGAGTGATTTAGTGAATTTTTTATAATCACTCATTCACTAAATCGCTCATTCACAACTCACAAATAACAATTATATGAAAAAAACCTTTTTAGCTATTTTATTACTTAGCCAAACATTATGTTCTTTTGCCCAAAAGAACCTGACACTTTGGTACAAACAACCAGCCAGAAACTGGAATGAAGCTTTGCCAATTGGTAATGGACGCATCGGAGCAATGATTTTTGGACGACCTACCAATGAATTAATTCAGTTGAATGAGCAAACCCTTTGGTCAGGAAAACCAGTCAATACAAATCCCAATCCAGAGGCTCCAAAGTATTTGAAAGAAGTAAGAGAAGCACTTTTTAAGGAAGATTATAAAAAGGCAGAACAACTTACCCACAAACTTCAAGGACTTTATTCAGAAGCGTATCAACCACTTGGTGATTTACGTTTAGAACAAAATTTGAAAGGCGAAGTAAGTAATTATTATAGAGATTTAAACATCGCTAATGCCACTGCAAGTACTCGTTTCAAAGTAGGAGATACAGAATTTACCCGTGAGTTTTTTGTATCTGCGCCCGCACAAGTAATGATTATTCGTTTGAAGGCAAGTACCAAAGGAGCATTAAACTTTAAGGCTTCAACTGCTGCGCAACATCCTATTCAAAAAGCAGTTTTTGGTACAAACCAATTAGTAGTTCGTGGTAAAACACCTGTTCATGCCGACCCAAGTTATGTGGGTTATAATGCTCAGCCTGTTATTTACAAAGATTCTACAGGTTGTGGAGGCGTTCGTTTTGATTGGCGAATTAAAGTGAAATCTACCGACGGAAAAGTAAGTACTGATACTTCTGGAATTTCTATTTCTGATGCTAGTGAAGCAGTGTTGATTATTTCTGTTGGAAGTAGTTTTAATGGTTTTGATAAATGTCCTGATTCAGAAGGAAAAGATGAAAAAGCCATTGCTGAAAAGTATTTACAAGCTGCTTTAAATCAAAATGTGGATGTGATGAAGAAGAATCACATAGCTGATTATCAACGTTATTTCAATCGTGTAAGCTTTACTTTAAATGGAAATCCAACCGTAGATTTACCAACAGACGAACGATTATTACAATATGCAGGTGGTGCAAAAGACCCCTCTTTAGAAAGTCTTTACTTTCAATTTGGTCGTTATTTATTGATTTCTTGTTCTCGTCCAGATGGTATTCCAGCCAATTTGCAAGGTATTTGGAATAATTCAGTTCGCCCGCCTTGGAGTAGTAATTTTACCACCAATATCAATACGCAAATGAATTATTGGCTGGTAGAAATGAGTAATCTTTCAGAATTGCATACGCCATTATTGAAATGGATTGGCTACATGGCTAAAACTGGTAAAGAAACCACTAAGAATTTTTACAATGCTCGTGGCTGGACAGTTCATCATAATTCAGACATTTGGGGATTGTCAAATCCAGTAGGAGACAAAGGAAAAGGTTCGCCTGTGTGGGCAAACTGGGCAATGGGTGGCGCATGGCTAAGTCAGCATCTTTGGGAACATTATGCTTTTACAGGAGATAAAAATTATCTGAAAAACAAAGCTTATCCATTGATGAAAGAAGCCGCTATTTTCTGTGAAGATTGGCTCGTTGAAGATAAAGATGGCTATTTAGTAACAGCACCTTCTACTTCTCCAGAAAACGTTTTTATTACTGATAAAGGCGAAAAAGGTTCGGTTTCTGTGGCAACTACGATGGACATGGCTATCATTTGGGATTTGTTTACGAATACTATCGAAGCTTCTGAAAAATTAGGTGTCGACGAAGCCTTCAGAAAAGAATTGATTGCAAAAAGAGCGAAACTCTATCCTTTGCACATTGGTAAAAAAGGAAACTTACAAGAATGGTATAAAGATTGGGAAGATGTAGAACCTCAACACAGACACGTTTCGCATTTGTTTGCTTTACATCCAAGTCGCCAGATTTCGCCATTGCGTACACCTGAGTTCTCAAATGCAGCAAAGAAAACTTTAGAAATTAGAGGAGACGATGGAACAGGTTGGAGTAAATCTTGGAAGATAAACTTCTGGGCAAGATTACACGACGGAAATCATGCTTATAAATTAGTCCGTGAGTTGTTAAAACTTACAGGGATGGAAGGTACAAATTACACAAAAGGTGGTGGTACTTATCCAAATTTATTCTGTGCGCATCCGCCATTCCAAATAGATGGTAATTTCGGTGGTACTTCTGGTATTTCAGAAATGATACTTCAAAGTCATGATGGTTTGATTAATATTTTGCCAGCTATTCCAGACGATTGGCAGGATGGTGAAATCAAAGGAATGAAAGCCCGTGGAGGTTTTGAAATAGACATTACTTGGAAAAATAAGCAAGTAACGCAATTGGTAATTCGTTCGTCGATAGGAGGGAATTGTATTATCAAAACACCAAATACCTTAAAGTTAGTAGGAGACCAAAGCTTGAAAAAAGCTAAATCATTTGATGCTTACGACTTCCAAACTGTTAAAGGCGGAGTGTATGTGTTAAAAAGTTTGTAAGTAATCTTTAATATGGCAGGCATGAAACTAAATCATGCCTGCCATATTATTTTAAAGCCTTTCCCTAGATTCTTCTCTCAAAGTTTTCGATGAAATTGCCATCTTGTTTCATTGAATGAGCATCTTGTTCGATGTAATGGTCATCTTGTTTCATTGAATGAGCATCTTGTTCGATGTAATAGTCATCTTGTTTCATTGAATGAGTATCTTGTTTGATGTAATGGTCATCTTGTTTCATTGAATGAGCATCTTGTTTAATGCAATTGTCATCTTGTTTCATTGAACGAGCATCTTGTTTGATGAACAGACTCAAATTATCAGGAATAAGGGAAAGAGAAGCATTAGGATGAGACAGAGCTTTATATTTGATACTGCCTATTTTTTATTCCTCATTACTCTTCATCACAGAAGAATTTCGAACAATTAATTCTGTATATAATTTAAAAGTTCGATAGCTTTTAGGCAGTTTAGAAGTGTTTTCTATTAAATCAAATAACAATTCTGCTGAACGTTTTCCCATATCCAAAGCGGGTTGTACAATGGTACTAAGCGATGGCGCTAAAAGTGCCGCTACTTTTAAATTAGTAAAACCTATCAAAGCAATATCTTCTGGTACTTTGATATTTCTTTTTTTCAAAGTACTTAAACAACCTAAAGCCAATCTATCGCTTGCGGTGAAAATAGCATCGGGTGGTGTTTCGTTGGAGAAAAGTTGGTCTATCACTACTTCAATATCTTGCAAACCATAATTACAATACTTCAATAAAGATTCATCTACAGGAATATTATGTTTTGCCAAAGCTGCCAAATAACCTTTTACTCTTTCTTTGGAAATTGATAAATGTGGCGAAGCTGCAATGTGCGCAATCCTTTTTCTACCTGTTTTGATAAGATGTTCTGTACCATTAAAAGAACCTTCAAAATTATCCGAAATCACTTTATGCGTATCAATTTCATCAGAAATACGGTCGAATAATACAATTGGTAATCCTTTGTCATGCAAGTTTTTTAGGTGGTCAACATTGGTTGTTTGTCCCGAAAGTGAAATCAATAAACCATCCACACGTCTTGAAGTAATATGCTGTGTATTAATTACTTCTCGTTCATAAGATTCATGACTTTGGAAGATAACTACTTGATAACCTTTGTTGTAAGCAATATCTTCAATGCCATTAATGGCTTGAGAGAAAAATGGATTATCAATTTCTGGAACGATTACACCAATAGACCTACTTTTATTTTCCTTTAAACTTAATGCAATCGGGTTGGGTTGATAATTGAATTTTTCGGCATATTCCATCACCGAACGTTTGGTGTCTGGGTTAATTTCATGGCTTCCTCTCAATGCTCTCGAAACGGTTGAAGTCGAGAGATTTAAAGCTTTGGCGATATCTTTAATTGTTATATGTTCCAAAATGCTGTTTCTTTGAATTGTACAAATTTTTTCTTCCCTTTTCCTGCTGGCATTTTTCTATTTTGATTTAAATCTTGCCGTTAAATAGCTTTGGCTTCTCTCAACGAAATATAAATTTACATTAATGGCAACGTTCCCGAAAAGATTTGGGAAAAATATTCAATAAAATGTTTGTATCCTTCTACTTTAAGAGATATGTTTAACTAAGCCTTTATACTTAGCAAGAAATAGCACAAAACGCTAATTCTTGAAATAATCTAGTAATGTGTTTTCTTGAATTTGTTTTTTTGAGGATAATTTTTTCAAAAATCTATTTGATACTATAAGGGAAAAATAAACTAAAATTACTTATACGTTGAGAATCATTTTTTCGAAATCAAGTAAAAGTAAAGTGTTTTTCTCTTTAATGAAAAGCATGATTAATGTCGTTTTTCAGATGAAACATTGTATGTTAATCAAATGATTTTACAGTCTAATCCCAAAAAAATGAACAAGACGATTGGTAAGTACCGTTGGCAAATAGTTGCTTTACTCTTTTTTGCTACTACCATAAATTATTTGGACCGACAAGTGATAGGTCTTTTGAAACCAACTTTAGAAAAACAATTTAGTTGGACAGAAACAGATTATAGCAGAATAGTGATTGCCTTTCAGGCTGCTTATGCGCTTAGTTTGATGGCTTTTGGTGGAATTATTGATAAGATTGGCACGAAATTAGGCTATACTATTTCGGTAATCATGTGGAGTTTTGCCGCCATTGCGCACGCTTTTGCCAAAAGTACTTTTGGTTTTGGTTTAGCAAGAGCAGCTTTGGGTTTAGGCGAAGCAGGGAATTTTCCTGCGGCAATTAAAGCAACGGCTGAATGGTTTCCTAAAAAAGAAAGAGCTTTAGCTACTGGAATTTTTAATTCAGGAGCCAACATCGGTGCAGTTGTTGCACCCATCATGGTGCCTTGGATTTTGGGGGCTTATGGTTGGGAAATGGCTTTTATCATTACTGGAGGAATTGGTTTTGTTTGGTTGATTTTCTGGATTATTTATTACGAAATTCCATCAAGACATAAGAAATTAGAAAAGGCTGAATATGAGTATATTCATAGTGATGCCGAACAAGTAAATGCCAATGAAAAGCCTGTAGCTTGGTTGAAACTTTTTGGAATCAGACAAACGTATGCTTTTGTGTTCGGAAAAATGTTGACTGACCCAATTTGGTGGTTTTTCTTATTCTGGTTGCCTTCGTATTTTTCAACAACCTTTAACTTGGATTTGAAAAAACCAAGTTTGCCATTGATTTTGGTCTATACAGCAACAACGATTGGAAGTATTGGTGGCGGTTATTTATCAGGTTACTTTATCAAAAAAGGTTGGGCAATTCCGAAAGCTAGAAAAGTATCAATGTTCATTTTTGCAATTTGCGTGGTGCCAATTATGGCGGCTCGTTTTGCAACAAATATTTGGGAAGCTGTGGCATTAATCAGTATTGCGGCAGCAGCGCATCAGGCTTGGAGTGCCAATATTTACACGGTGGCTTCGGATATGTTTCCTAAAAAAGCAATTAGCTCTGTAATTGGTATTGGCGGAATGGCGGGTTCAGTAGGAGGGATGATTTTCCCAGTTATTGTAGGTTCATTATTGGATTCTTACAAAGCCGCTGGCGATATTAATTCAGGTTACAATATTATCTTTTTACTCTGTGGAAGTGCTTATATTTTAGCTTGGGCTATTATGCACTTTTTCGCTCCAAAGAACGAACAAGTAGAAATTTAAGTAATTGAGGAATTGAATGAATGGTGATTTAGTGAATGAGTAGTTTAGCGGTTAATAATTTATAAATCAATGAATTACTCATTTTAATTTTGTCGTTTGACTGATTACTGAACAAAACTGTTTTAATAGCCCAAAATGTTTTGTTGTTTATCTCAAATAAAATGTAGTGGCAACTCTTGCAGTTGCCTCGAATGAAACGGCAACCGCAAGGGTTGCCGCTACCGCAAATTATTAGTTAAAAAACATTTTGAACATATATTTAATCCTTCGTACAGTATTAACTCAAAATTCATTAGCGTTCCTCAAACATAATTATTTAATCAAAAAATGCAAAGAAAACCCTTTTTTACCCTTCCAACTTTTAGCAAGTACTTTGTGATTCTTGCTGGGATTTGTCTTTTCTTTTCGAATACTTCTTTGGCACAAATGAAGTGGTCTGAAAGAATGGCAGATATTATGCTAGACGTTCATAAAGACTCTATTACTTACAAAGAAGAAGGAAAACGTGCTCGTTGGGATTATGAACAAGCCATTCTTTTAAAAGCTATTGAAAGAGTATGGTATCGTACTGGTGATGCTAAATATTATCGTTTCATTTTAAACAACATGGATTCTTATGTGAACGATAAAGGTGAAATCAAGACTTATAAATACGATAATTTCAATTCTGATAATATCACAGGTGGTCGTTCTTTAGTAATGCTTTATCGTGAATCTGGCAAAGAGAAGTTTAAATTGGCAGCTGATTTATTAAGAAAACAGCTTTCTGAACATCCACGTACTAAAGAGGGTGGTTTCTGGCATAAACAAATTTATCCAAATCAAATGTGGTTGGATGGTTTGTACATGGTAGAACCTTTCTATGCAGAATACAGCAAAGCGTTTAATCAACCACAGAATTTTGATGACATTGCCAACCAATTTATTTGGATGGAAAAAAATGCTCGTGATACTAAAACTGGTTTATTGTATCATGGTTATGACGAAAGTCGTGAACAAAAATGGGCAGATAAAACTACTGGACGTTCGCCAAATTTCTGGGGAAGATCAATCGGTTGGTACATCATGGCTTTAGCCGATGTGTTGGATACTTTCCCGAAAGAACATCCTAAACGCAATGAATTGATTGCTATTTACCAAAGATTGGCTGCTGCAATTGTGAAATACCAAGACCCTAAAGAAGGCTGCTGGTACCAAGTTGTGGATAAATTAAACGGTAAAGGCAATTATTTAGAAGCTTCGGGTTCTTCAATGATGGTTTATGGTTTGGCAAAAGGCGTTAGAATGGGTTATCTCGATAAATCATATTCTTTGAATGCTAAAAAAGGGTATGATGGAATTTTAAGAAACTTTATTTCTACAGAAAGTAACGGCATCAATCACTTAGAAAAAGTAGTACTTGTAAGTGGTTTAGGTGGAAATCCATATCGTGATGGTAGCTATGAATATTACTTGAAAGAACCAATCCGTCGTGATGATTTAAAAGGAATGGCACCATTTATCATGGCAAGTGTTGAAATGGAAATCGCAGAAGATTTGGCTGTTGGTAAAGGTAAAAAAGTAGGTTTAGATAATTACTTCAACCACGAAATGCGTACTACTCGTGAAGGCATTACTGAACCTTATCACTATACTTGGTATGATGGAAAAGACTCTGGTTTTACCTTATTAGGAAGTATTTTTGAAAACTACGGTGCTGAATTAAAAACGGTTTCAAGCGCACCAAGAGCCAATACTTTGAAAGATTTAGATGTGTATATCATCGTTGACCCAGATACTAAAAAAGAAACACCAAACCCTAACTATGTAGATGCACAAGACATTGCAGCGATTGAAAATTGGGTAAAAGCAGGTGGAAATTTAGTATTAATGGCAAACGATTCTGCTAATGTAGAATTACCTCATTTCAATAAATTAGCGGCTAGATTTGGTATTCAGTTTACTGGAAAGAGTATCAACATGGTAAAAAATAATGTGTATGAACAAGGGAAAGTAACGATTCCTGCTAACCACAGTATTTTTAAAGATGTGAGCAAAGTATTTGTAAAAGAGCTATCAGTTTTATCCGTAAAAGCACCTGCGAAAGCAGTTGTCACTGAAGGAAATGATAATATTATGGCGGTAGCTAAAGTTGGCAAAGGAACGGTTTTTGCGATTGGCGACCCTTGGATTTACAATGAATACTTAAACGGAAAACGTTTGCCAATGGAGTTTGAAAACTTCAAAGCAGCAAAAAACTTGGCCGTTTGGTTATTAAAAAGCAATGCTAAAAAGTAATTAACAATACATAATGTGCAAAAGCACAAAAACCTTGAACTAATGAAAACATTATTGATGTTGGGTACCATTTTATTGGGAACAGTTGGGCTTAGCCAAGCACAATCTGACGAAGAAGCTAAAGTAGGAGCGGCTGTTGAAACTTTCAGAAAAGCAGTAGTTGATGCTGATAAAGCTACTTTAGAGAAAATTCTTGATGAAGGATTAACTTATGGGCACTCTGGTGGAAGTTTAGAAGGCAAAGCTCATTTAATCGAAACTTTGATGAATGGCGATTCAGATTTCAAAACAATGGATTTGACCGAACAAACCATTAAAATATTCGGAAAAACTGCTGTTGTTCGTCATAAGTTATATGCTGAAACCAACAATCGTGGTGTAGCTGGAACCGTGAAATTGGGTATTTTATTGGTGTTTCAAAAAACAAAAAATGATTGGAAATTAATTGCTCGTCAAGCGGTGAAAATTTAATCATTCATTAAAGCGTAATTACAAAAAGGTTTGGAGTTAATCCAAACCTTTTTTATTGACTTTAAGCTGGAAAGCTCCAAATCTTATGTTAGTTTTGGCACGTTATTTGTCATTTTTGCAATGAATATTGTATCAGACTTAAACGCCTAATCTATTCAATAAATCTTTAATTGATTAATGAACAACAAAATCCTTAAAATACGTTTGCTTTTATTTGTGTTTTTTATCTGCACATTTGGGAATTTGTATGCTCAAACTAAACTTAAAGAGGCTAATTATCAGTTTGAAAAGCTGAGTTATCTTGAAGCAATTCGACAATATGAGGACTTTCTAAAAGAAAATAAAGACCCTAAAGTCAAATTAGAAATTTTAAAAAAACTAGCTTTTTCCTATCGTAAAATACAGGATACTCGTAATGCAGAAAGAGTATTTTCTAATTTAATCAAAGATTTTCCAGATGTTGAAAGCGAGCAATATTTGTATTATGCTCAGGCATTGGCTTCCAATCAAAAATATCGTGAGTCGCAGAAATATTACTCTTTGTATGGTGAAAAACAAAAAGCCGATTTAAGAGGCAAGCGATTTACGATTTCGTACATGGATATGAGCCACTTTTATCGTGATTCATCTTCTTACAAAGTAGAATACCTGTCTATTAATTCTCGCCAAGCAGATTTTAGCCCGATGTATTATAATGGTGGTTTGGTTTTTTCCTCTGCTCGTGACGAAGCAGGAATTATCAAACGTGTTTTTGGTTGGAATCAAACACCTTTTTTGAATCTCTATTTCGTAGCTGATACTGCTCTTTTGTCTTCAAAAATGGGTTTGCAATCAGCTTCAGCAGTGGGTGGAATGTCTGCGAGTAATAATGAAACACTTGTACAGGAATCGCCTTTATCCAAGATTGAAGATTTTAGTAGAATTCTAAACACGAAGTATCACGAAGGACCAGTAAGTTTTTTTAAAGATGGTAAGAAAGTTATTTTTACCCGGAATAATTATAACAAAGGCAGAGCCAGAGAATCAAAAGATGGAACAAATCGCTTGAAATTATACTCAGCCAATTTGAATAAAGAAAGTTGGAGTAATGTAAAAGAATTGCCTTTTAATAATGATGAGTTTTCGTGCGGACATCCAGCTTTGAATGCAGATAATACAAAATTGTACTTCGTTTCAGATATGCCTGGAGGTTTTGGTGGAACCGACATTTATATAGTTGAATATAACGATGGCAAATGGGGAAAACCAATAAATGCAGGTAGAGAAATTAATACTGAAGGCAATGAAATGTTTCCATTCGTGGATGAAAATAATAACTTATACTTTGCCTCAGATGGTCATGAAGGTTTGGGAGGTTTGGATATTTTTTTCGCAGAATACAAAGATGGGAAATTCAGTGAAACTGTCGTGAATGTTGGCGCACCGCTAAACTCTGAAAAAGATGATTTCGGACTGATTACTGATGGTGGCAGAAACTCAGGTTACTTTTCTTCCAACCGAAAAAAGGGAATACATGATGATAATATTTATAGTTTCAAAAAAGAATGCCATCCACTCAATATCGTTGTTTATGATGCTTTGACCAAATTGCCTTTGGCTGATGTGGACATTAGAAGTGTGATAAATGGAGAGAATCAGGAATTGAAAATAACCAATTCGGTTGGATTGATGTCAATCTGTTTACAATCGCTTTCTGAATATGAATTCAAAGCCATTAAAGAAGGCTATTTGATGAATGCTATTACTTTTTCTACTAGAAGTAATACGGCTCAAAATACAACTTTAGCCATTTATCTTGAAAAATCGAATACTTCTGTTTTAAAAGGAATTGTAAAATCTGAAGTAAATCAAAAGCCGATTGCAGGCGTACAAGTAACTTTAGAAAATCAGAAAGATAAAACCAAACAAACCGTAATTACTGGAGAAGATGGTGGCTATGAATTTGAAGTAAAACCTGATACTGAAAATAAATTAATCGCTGAAAAAGACAATTACGCTACCAATAATGAAGTAATTAAAAGTACTGAAAACAATGCCTCTCCGCTTCAAAATGTACAGAAAATGTATGCCAAAGGAGATGTGATTAGGCTGAAAAATATTTACTATGATAGAGATAAATTCTTTATTCGTACAGATGCAGCTCTTGAATTAGAAAAAACAATTTTACCAATTCTACAAAAATATCCAAGCATGAAAGTTGAGATCCGTTCGCACACGGATTCACGTTCAAGTGCGAGTTACAACTTAGAATTATCCCAAAAAAGAGCTAAGGCTGTAGTTGATTTTTTAGTTGAAAATGGTATAGATACAAGTAGATTAATGGCTAGAGGTTATGGCGAAACTGAGCCAATAAACGAATGTGTAGATGGCGTTTCTTGTAGTGAAGAACAGCATCAAGAAAACAGAAGGACAGAGTTTAAGATTTTATCAGTAAAATAATGTTATTGTGAAATAGCCTGATTAACTGCTGATAATATAAATCCAAGATTTACAGGCATTCATGCTGCGATTCGCTATCTTAGTGAACATTTAGCGAATTGAGTATGGAAAAATATTACCTTTTTTATCTACTAGCATTAATAAGCGAAGTAATCGGAACTGTTAGTGGATTTGGTTCTTCAATTTTGTTTGTACCAATTGCTTCACTTTTTTTTGATTTTAAAGTTGTACTTGGTATCACAGCTTTGTTTCATGTCTTTAGTAATATTTCCAAAATCGTACTTTTCAGACAAGGGATTGATAAAAATATTGCCTTCAAATTGGGTATTCCTGCAGTAATTTTTGTCATTATCGGAGCTATTTTAAATAAATACATCAGTCAGAGAGAAATCGAATTATTGATGAGTATTCTACTGATAGGTTTATCTGTTTTTCTACTTATTTATTCAGAAAAAACCTTAGCACAGACTAACCAAAGTCTTTTTTTAGGAGGAGGCATTTCTGGCTTTTTAGCAGGTTTGATTGGTACTGGTGGCGCAATTCGTGGACTTACACTAATGGCTTTTAATCTTGAGAAAAACATATTTATCGCTACTTCTGCATTAATAGATTTAGGTGTTGATTCAAGTAGAGCAGTGGTCTATTTTTTGAATGGTTATATGGCTACAGAATTTTTATTTACTATTCCTTTTTTGTTAATGATTAGCATTGTAGGTACTTGGCTTGGGAAAAAAATTATCAATAAAATTCCTCAAACAGTTTTCAGATACATCGTTTTAATTGTTATTATCATTACTTCAATTGTACAAACAGTAAAGTATATTTATTCTTAAAGTACAAAAAACAACAAAAGTCTTTTTCTCTTCATCAGCCAATTTCTTTTACTTCAAAACAATAGTTTGTTGAATCATTTTCAATGATAAAAACAAGTATTGAGTATTGAATCATACAAAATCTCCTTTAGCTTATTATAAGCAAACAAGAGGCGAAAAAAGGGGTAATAATTATACTTTTTCCTAAAAAATACTTTCGCCAAATGGCAAAATGTTGTGTTGATATAGCATTGGATAGAACTTTAAAGTAAGTCTTATATCAGGACAGAACGAAGTTTTTACTTTTATACTTTTGTGAACATTTCAATATTTATTTGTAAATTTCCACAGTTATCATTTGTTGTTAACAGTCAACATAATTGTCTTTGTCCTCTTGTCTATGAAATTATCAAATCTTAATCCAGAAAACTATACAGACCAATTGATGTGGTTGCGGTTTCTTGAAGGGGATAAATTGGCATTTGAAGCCTTGATGAAAGCTAATTTTTCGTCTTTATTTCACTACGGAACGAAGTTTTCGAAGGATAAAGAATTTATCAAAGATTGTATCCAAGATTTATTTTTACAATTGTGGGAAAGGCGTGAACATCTATCTGATGATATTGCTGTTAAACCTTATTTAATGGCTTCATTGAGAAGGCGTATTCACAGAGCTTCTTTGCAATTACGCTATTCGGATCCTTATACCGAGGCAAATGATATTTTTGATATTGAGTTTTCTATCGAAGAAAAATTTATTCAAGATGAAACAAGTTTGGTATTGACTCAGCGCATTAAACAAGTCATAGAAACTTTACCTAAACGACAAAAAGAAGTTATTTATCTTAAATTTTTCCAAGAATTAGAGCGTGAACAAATCGCTCAAATTATGGACATCGCTCCGCAGACTGCTTCCAATCTTCTTCAAATGGCAATTAAGCAACTCAAAAAATACTGGACTACCGAGTTCATTGCCTTGTTGTTCCCCTTTTTGTTCCAATAAAAAGGCTCAAAATAGAATAATTTAATTTTTTTGATATTTTTTTTAATAATTCATGGTATCTGAATACCATTGATGTCTAACGCTATATAGAAAGGTATTATTAAGCTATATGAAAAACTATCGTGACTTCGATACAGAGGACTTTGTTTGGGATATTAATTTCCGCATTTGGGTATTAAGTCCAAACAGAGAAGTGAATGCCTTTTGGGAAAAATGGTTAGAAGAAAATCCTGATAAAACAGATCAGGTAGATAAAGCTAAATCAATTATTCAAGCTTTAGTGATTAAAAATGTCGCTTTTGAAAATGAAGAAGTAGATGAATTAGTGAGCCAAACCATTGCCAAAATAGACGAGAACGCAAACAGCACAACTAAAAAAATTAAATTGTTCTACACCAAACAAAACCAATGGCTTAAGATAGCAGCGCTAGTCATTTTGATTATTGGCGTGAGTATTAGTTATCAACAAATTTTACATCAGTCTATTCAACCTAAAGGTGTTTACGAAAAATACGTTGCAGCCAGTACCAATCAATTGATAGAAGTAAAGAATGAAAACGAAGTTACTTTACCGATTCAATTAATAGATGGAAGTTTGGTACTGCTCAAAAAAGGAAGTAGAATTAGTTATTCAAAGGATTTTGTTGGTAATACTCGTGAAATATATCTTTCTGGAGAAGCTTTTTTTGAAGTAACGAAAAATCCAGAAAAACCATTTTTAGTATATGCTAATGGATTGGTAACCAAAGTATTGGGTACAAGTTTTACCATTCGTGCTTATGATAAAGAAAAAGAAGTAACAGTAGAAGTAAAAACAGGGAAAGTGTCAGTTTTTGCACAGTCGGATGCGAGAGTTGAGGAAAAAGCTACAAGTAGAGAATTAAAAGGAGTAGTACTGACTCCTAATCAAAAAATAGTCTATGCTCGTGAAGAAGTAAGAATGGATAAATTGTTGGTAGAATTACCAACGATTACCACCAAAAAGAATATCAAACCGCAGTTTGAATTTGAAGATACACCTGTAAGCGAAGTGCTACAAACCTTAGAAAAAGCTTACAGTATCAATATTGTTTTTGATGAAGAACTATTATCCAATTGCCCATTAACAGCATCATTAACCGACTTACAATTATTTGATAAGCTTGATATTATTTGCAAAGGAGTAGAAGCTCGTTACGAAATATTAGACGGGCAAATTGTAATTTACAGCAAAGGCTGTAAGTAAAAGAGACCTTAAACTAAATCAATTATAAATTAAACCAATACTATTTAACTCAATGAAAAACTAAAACCCGTCCTCACAAAAAAAGTCGGCAATGTTCCAGCATTACCGACCTTAAAGTTCCCCTTTTGGTTCCAGCCAATGAACACTTTACAAGGTAAAGTGCGGGAATTGTTTTGCTCAAATTCAACCTAAACAAAACATCTCCAAATGTATGAAAAAAACATTACAAATCCATAAGTTACTACTTACGGCTATGAAAATTACACTCACTCAAGTTTTTCTTGCAATCTGGCTCATGAGCTCAACTTTTGCGAGTAATACTAATGCCCAAAACGTTCTCAATCAACGAGTAACGTTGCAAGCTCAGGAGTTAGGCATGAGAAGTGTACTAACACAAATTGAAAAGCAAACGGACATTAAGTTTGTATTTAGTTCAAAGCTTATTCAATCCAATCGCAAAATTACAGTTGATTTCCAGAACGCTCAATTATCAAAAATTTTTGATAATCTTTTTAAACCTTTGCACCTTACGTATGAGGTATCAGGTAAAATGGTTATTATCAATCGTTCAGCTGGAAATGCCAATTCTGCCAGTAATCTTCAAGAAAACAATGAAGTATTAAGCATCGAAATTGCTGAACAAACAGTAACAGGTACGGTAACAGACGAAGCAGGTCAGGCATTGCCGGGTGTAAATATTCTTATCAAAGGCACACAAAGAGGTGCTATTACTGATGCAAAAGGACAGTATAGAATTTCAGTACCAGACAATAATACTGTATTAATTTTCAGTTCAATTGGTTTCCAAAAAAGAGAAGTAACTGTTGGTGGCAAATCAGTTTTAAACATCACTTTGGCAAACGACACACAGTCACTTGATGAAGTTGTGGTGGTGGGTTACGGAACTGAGAAAAAAGTAACTGTTACAGGTTCTGTAGTATCAGTAAAAGGTTCAGATGTTGTGCAATCGCCTTCTATCAACGTAAGTAATAGTTTAGTTGGGCGTTTGCCTGGTTTAGTGGCTGTTACTTCAAGTGGCGAGCCGGGTAATGATGGCTCAACATTGAGAATTAGAGGGGTGAATACTTTGGGCGATAATAATCCTTTAGTGGTTGTTGACGGTGTTCCTGGTCGTTCATTAGAAAGAATTGACCCAAGTACAATTGAAAGCGTAACCATTTTGAAAGATGCTTCTGCTGCCATTTATGGTGCGCAAGCTGCCAATGGTGTTATTTTAGTAACGACAAAACGTGGAAAAAGCGGAAAACCAACCATTACTTTCAATCTAAATCAAGGCTACGGACAGCCAACTCGTTTGCCTGCAATGGCAAGTGCAGCTGAATATGCTACGATGTTGAATGAAATAGATACTTATGCTAGTAGAACAGGAAGATTTACTCCTCAAGAAATCCAGAAATTTAGCGATGGTTCAGACCCTTGGCGTTACCCGAATACAGATTGGTTTGGGGCAGTTTTAAAGCCTTGGTCTTTACAAAATTATGCTAATATTGGTATTTCTGGCGGTAGCGAAAACTTCAAATATTTTGTTTCTTTTGGTGCCAAAAGTCAAGACGGTTATTACAAAAACAGCGGAACGAAATATAATCAATATGATTTTAGAAGTAACATTGATGCCAATATTAACAAGTATATCAGCTTTGGTTTTGATGTTTCGGGTAGAATGGAAGATAGAAATTATCCAACTCGTTCTGCTGGAAGTATTTTCAGAATGGTAATGCGTGGAAAACCTAATTTGCCTGCTTATTGGCCAGATGGAACACCAGGACCAGATATTGAATACGGTGATAACCCAGCTGTGGTGAGTACCGATGCTACGGGTTATGATAAAGACAAATGGTATTACTTAAACAGTAATATGAAATTGAATATTCAGATTCCTTGGGTGAAAGGTCTGTCTTTATTAACAACTGCCAGTATTGATAAAGGTTTACGCTTTGACAAGAAATTTGAAACGCCTTGGTACTTATATTCTTGGGATGGACAAACGGTTGATGCCAGCGGTAAACCAGTATTAATTAAAGGGAAAAAAGGTTTTGATGATGCCCGTTTAACTGAACAAATGGAGGATAATCATACCATTTTGATGAATGCTTTGTTGAATTATGAGAAAACAATCGGGCAACATCATTATTTAAAATTCATGGTTGGTACGGAATCTCGTTCTGGACAAATGGATAAATTCTCGGCTTATCGTAGATACTTTGTTTCAACGGCATTAGATCAACTTTTTGCTGGGGGAGATTTACAAAAAGATAATAATGGTTCTGCTTCTCAGAATGCTCGTAGAAATTACTTTGGTCGTGTAAATTATAATTTCAAAGAAAAGTATTTAGCTGAATTTGTTTGGCGTTATGATGGTTCGTACATCTTCCCTGCTGATAAAAGATATGGTTTCTTTCCGGGGGTTTCTTTGGGATGGAGACTTTCTGAAGAAGAATTCTGGAAAGATAAAGTATCATTTATCGAAAACATGAAGTTGCGTGCTTCGTGGGGACAAACTGGTAACGACCGCATTGCAGAATGGCAATACCTTTCATCTTATGGTTTCTTTGCCAATAGCGGAGGCGTTCCTCAGCCCCTTATTTTAGGAATAGACCAAGAGAACAAAACCCTTTACGAAACACGTATTCCTAATTTGAATGTGACTTGGGAAGTAGCCAACCAAGCAAATATTGGTTTTGATATGCAGTTGTTGAAAGATAAGCTTTCGTTCTCGGCAGATTATTTTTACAATACTCGTTCACAAATTTTATGGCCAAGAAATGCTTCTGTTCCAACATCAACAGGTTTGACTTTACCAAGCGAAAACATAGGAAAAGTAGCTAACTCTGGTTTTGAATTTGATATTAATTATCATAACAAAGCGGGTGAATTAACTTACCAAATCGGTGCGAACGGAGGTTATTCTAAAAATGAAATTGTATTCTGGGATGAAGCACCGGGTTCTCCAGATTATCAAAAAACTACGGGTTACCCAATTCCGACTGACCCAAGAAACCCTAATGCTGATTTATATTACAATGCTATTGGTATTTTCAAAGACCAAGCTTCGGTTGATTCGTATCCGCACTGGGATAATGCAAGACCAGGTGATGTGATTTTTGAAGATGTAAACAAAGATGGAAAAATTGATGGAAACGACCGTGTGAGAAGTAGAAAAAGTAATATTCCTCGCTTTACTGCTGGTTTTTCAACCAATCTTCGTTATAAACAATTTGACCTAAGTATCTTATTTCAAGGAGCTTTCGGGGCAACCAATTATATTTCTACAGAATCTGGTGAAATCGGTAACTTCTTAAAAAGCTTCTACGACCAACGTTGGACTTCAGAAAATCCTAATGCTTCAGGTCCTAGAACTTTCAACCGTAGCAATGAATATTGGGTAAGTAACAGAAATACTTATTTCTTGAAAAGTACTGATTATATCCGTTTGAAAAATATTCAATTTGGTTATTCTTTGCCTAAAAAGCTAAGTCAAAAATTAGGTTTAGAAGGTGCAAGAATTTATGTAAGTGGTCTGAATTTATGGACATTTAGCCCAGATTATCAAGACTTTGACCCAGAGATGGGAAGCGGAAGCGGACAAGGTTATCCACTTCAAAAAGTGTTTAACACTGGGCTTTCATTTACATTCTAAATTTCGATTCTTGAAAAGCGAATTATTCTTCAGTTGAACACTTTATTCACTGAAAGCAATACATAAACATTTAATCAGATGAAAAAAACAATATATATATTATTGACAAGTGTCCTTGTACTTTTTAACACCATTTCGTGTAAAAATGACCTCGACATTCAACCTTTAGATCAGTTTGCAGAAGATGCAGTATGGAAAGACCCAGCTTTGGTAACGACTTTTGTGAACAATATTTACTTGGGCATTCCACATGGTTTTAGCAATATGATGATGGCATCATTAAGTGATGAATCTATGTATAATGCCGATTTTGGAAGTAGCAACGTTACCAAATGTTTAGTAACAGCCAGTGATTATTCCGTTTGGGATTTCTGGTCTGGAAATCGTTACAAAGGAATGATTTGGCAAAATGTTTACAAATACATTCGTGCTTGTAATCTTTTCCTTGAAAAAATAGAAAGTACTCCGTTTGATAATCCCGATACTAAAAAGCGTTTAATTGGCGAAGTATATTTCTTGAGAGCCTATCTGTACAATAACCTAGTGTCTGTATATGGTGGTGTGCCAATTATCAAGCAAGCCTACAAATTATCGGATGATTTTACGCCTGCTAGAGATACTTATGAAAACTGTATCAAATTTATTGCTGAAGATTGTGATAAAGCAGCACAAAATTTATTACTGGTAAATACTGGTGCTGATAAAGGAAGAGCAACGAAAGGAGCAGCTTTGGCATTGAAGGCAAGAGTATTATTGCACGCAGCAAGTGATTTATACAACAAAACTCCTACTTGGGCAGGTGGTTTTGCTCATCCTGAATTAATAGGTTATGTAGGTGGTGACCGTAATGCACGTTGGTTAGCGGCAAAAAATGCAGCTAAAGCAGTAATGGATTTAGGTGCTTACAGTATTTATAAAGCTACTCCAGCCACTGGTGATTCAACAGCCAAAAATTATGGTGAAATGTTTTTAATGAAAGAAAACACAGAAGATATTTTCGTGAGATTCTTTTTGCCTAAAACAGAAGATAGCTGGGACGGTTATAATCCAGGCTTGTTCAACAACCCGAATGGCTATCATGGCTGGGGAAGTAATACGCCATTACAACAGTTAGTAGATGCTTATGAAATGAAAGACGGTTCGAAATTTAGCTGGACGAATACCGAACACGCTAAAAATCCATACAAAAATCGTGACCCACGTTTTTATGCAACGATACTTTATGAAGGAGTTCAGTGGAGAAAACGCCCATCGGATGTAGCCGCTTCTGACCCTAAAGGAGTAATACAAGTAGGTTTTTGGGAAAAGTGGAATGCTTCAACCAATTCTGTAGATGTAATCGCTGGTCTTGATACTCGTAAAGGTCCAATTGAAGACTGGAACGGTACTTATTCTGGATATTATCTACGTAAATTTATCGACCAAACGATTGATGCACAATATGTAAAACAAGATTTGCCTTGGCGTTTTATTAGATATACAGAAGTTGTGCTAAATTATGCCGAAGCTTGTATTGGTCTTGGGCAAGATGCAGAAGCTCGTCAGTATATTAACATGATTCGTAAAAGAGCAGGAATGCCTGAAATTACCGAAAGTGGACAAGCATTAGTAGAACGTTACAGAAATGAAAGAAGAGTAGAATTAGCTTTTGAAGATCATCGTTTCTTTGATGTACGTCGTTGGATGACTGCTCCAAGTACTTTTGATAATGCTAAAGGAATTGAAATTCGTTATCCACTGAATCCAGATAAAACAACATCAAATACGCCAACTTTCAAAGTCATTGATGTTCAGGATAGAAACTGGAAAGATAGAGCTTACTTTCTGCCCATCAAGCTAGATGAAATGAATAAAAATAAGAATCTCATTCAAAATCCATTATACTAAATTTAAAATCCCTTTGCTTGATAGGCAAGGGGATTTTTTTTGATACAAATTTTACAAAAAAGATACAGTATTTTATCATCTATCAACAGAATGCCTCATTCCTACGAAAAAAAACTAAAACAAGAATTAGATTGAAACAGTAAGTATATTTTAAAGTAATTTGGCATGGTTTTAGCTAGTTTTTAAAGATTAATACATTAGTTTCGTACTAATACATTACGATGGCGAATGTATCCAAAACATAAAGAATCCTATTTAATAGTATTTACAATCTCTATTTAAAACAATTTTATGGTATTTTTCAGTTTGATAAAAAAAAATATTGTATTCAACAAAGGCTTGTTGGATGTCTTTTTTGAAAAAAATATGCTCAGAACTAGCGTTTTTACGAGCATTATTATTTTGTCATTGTATTTTTTATCAATTAAAAGAAGTGAAGCATCGTTTAGTGAAATAAGATATTTTAGTCTTAATGTCCCAAAGTATATTCCCAAAAATGAGTTTGTATCATCTGAAGTAGCTTTGAAATGGGGAGAAATGTCTTTGAAAACAATGAAAAATACACCCGGAGGTTCGCCAACTTATGGTTCTCGTTCATTGGGATATTTGGGTTTAACAATGTATGAATGTGTAGTAGCAGGAGAAGCAAAGAAAAAATCTTTAGTAGGTACATTAAAAGGCTTAGCCGAATTGCCTAAGCCAGAAAAAGGACAAGTTTATAATTGGGCACTTTCACTAAATTCAGGGCAAGCCTTCCTTTTGAAAAAACTGTACAAGCAATCTGCACCAAAAAATATTACTAGAATAGATTCTCTGGAAGAAGCGATATATCAAAACGAGCTTAAAACAACAGATGGAAAAGTAGCTGAACGTTCAAAATTATTTGGTCAGGCAATTGCGGAGGCTATTTTTGAATGGTCAAAAACGGATGGAGGACATGAAGGCTATAAAAGAAATTTTGATAGCACTTACAAAGTACCTGTTGGTAAAGGTCTGTGGAAAGCTCCAACTAGAGGACAGTCGGCTGTGGCGATGCCATTACATCCTTATTGGGGAAAAAACAGAACTTTTTCACCAACGAATAGTGTACTGCCGATTCCTGAAATGATAAAGTATGACTTCAAGCCTGATTCTAAATATTATGCTTATATGTATGAAGTATATACAAAACGCAAAACATTGACTCAAGAGGAAAAAGAAATTGCCAATTGGTGGGGAGACGATCCTTCTCAAACATTTTCACCTCCGGGGCACTCGTATAACTTAGCTAATTTAGCAGTAAAAACGGCTAAACCAGATTTGTTCAAAGCAGCCGAAACGTATGCTAAAGTAGGAATGGCAGTAGCTGATGCTTTTATCAATTGCTGGAAAATAAAGTTTATTTACAACGCAGAAAGACCATATTCTTTTATTTATTATAATATTGATAGAAATTGGGATTTATATTGGCCAGAGCCACCATTCCCCGCTTATTATTCGGGTCATGCAGTACAAAGTGCCGCTACAGCAACAGTATTGACAGAGTTGTATGGAACAAGTTTTAAATTTATAGATGACTCACACGTTGGCAGACCCAAAGATGTAGAAAGGTCAGTAGAATACAAAGCGAGAAGCTTTAACTCATTTTGGGCTGCTGCTGAAGAATCTGCAATGTCACGTTTGTATGGAGGAATTCATACTCGTCAAGACAATGAAATGGGTTTAGTAGAAGGTAAGAAAATAGGTAAAAATATCAATTCATTACCTTGGAATATAATCAAAAAATAGGCTTTAACTGTATTAATAAAATATATTGGGGGAACAAATACAATCGTAAAATGATGAAAAATCTTAACTCATGGTTAATAAAAGTATTCAAGACTTTGTTTGACCTTTGCCTATCAATAAAAATGATTGGCATATTTTTCCGACAAAACATAAATAATCAAGTGATGATAATGCCTTTACTTTCATCAGAAAGAATACCTGCATTTAGAAATATCTTTAGTTTTTTTATGTTGCTGTGTTTGAGTTTTTCTTCACTACACCTGAAAGCTCAGAATTCTCCAGTTGGATGCGATAAAACCTATATGATTGTTGGGGTTGTCCCAATTTCAGGAGATAAAGCTTTAACTCGTTCAGAAGTATTTGAATTTGGAAATGGTAATACAAGTAATCCAAATGCTGGCGCAATTGCATGTTCAATCCAAGGTGGTGGAGCAGAAGGTATTGTTGTAGATCCTGATAAAAATATTGCTTACATGGCAACATGTTGTAATCAGTCAGAGATTGTAATTTATGATTTTTCAAAAGGAGTTTTTTTAGCACCAATACCAATACCTGGAGAAGATTTGTTAGACCTTGCCATGTCTCCTGATAAAAGCTTTTTGTATGTTACAAGCTATAACGGAATATCGAAAGTAAGTACTGTTACTAATACTGTTGTAGAGTATTATCCCTCGCCAAGTTTCAATAATAAAATTGCTGGATTATGGGGAATTGCAATTCATCCGACTACAGGAAAAGTATATGTAAGTAAAAACTGGAATATAACAGGCGAAACAAGTACAATTGAATACGTAGATCCTTCACTTACAGGTGCTGCTACATTATTAGCAACTGCACCGGCTGGGTTTAATTATAGAGGAATAAACTTTGGAGATGATGGCAGTCTATGGGCTATTTTAGCCAGTGATGACTTAAATGTAGCAGATCGCTTAGTTCATTACAATAGTTTAACAGGTGCTATTATTGGTTCTTTTAATTTCCCAAGACCTACTTTAAATGCAGGTATCACCAGTGGTGCTGTTGATGCTTTTGATTTGGCTTTTGGACCTGATGGAGATTTATATATTACAAGTTATAAAGGCGACTGTGTTACCAAGTTTGATTTAGCAACGAGTGCCTTCAGTACTTTCATTCCTTATCACGCTGGTGTACAAGGTAAATCTATTGCATTTGTTTGTGGTAATTTAAAATGTAATGACTGTAATGCTCCTGCTATAAGTACTAATGATGTTACAACTACCCTTGGTACTTGTACTAACTTTGTACCAAATAATAATGGCACAGCAACAATCTCAAATCTTGTTTACAATGCTACCAAAGCAATTGAAGCTAGTATTAAAGAAGGAGAAACATTTGGAACAAGTCCTATTTTTGGAGCTGGAGCAAATCTAACATTAGCTCCAGGAGCAACAACGTTAACATTTACAGGTTTAAAGCCTGCCACTAAATATACAATTCGTATTTGGAGTGGTTCAGATGTATGCTTTAATGATTTCACTTTTACAACTCCTGCCTTTAGTTCTAAGGTGTCAAGTTCAACGGGTGCTGTACTTTGTGGACCAGGAATTGCTGCTTTAACTGCTACTTGTGCGGTTGGAGTTCCTCAATGGTATAATTCATCAACAGATAATACAGTAATAGGCTCTGGAAATAGTTTTTCATTCAATGCCACTTCTAATATTACGTTTTTTGTAGGTTGTAAGCCAATAGAAAATAATTGTGGAGTATTTTCTGTAAATCGTACAGCTGTATCAATTTCAGTTAATACAACTCCAACTGCTCCTTCTCAATCAACGGTGGCTGGCGGTATAGTCTGTGGCGCTGGTAGTCTTGGCTTAAGAGCAACATGTGCTGCGGGTTTTACTCCGGTTTGGTATAATTCACAAGTATCAACTACTATTTTACATACTGGAAGCCCATTCAATGTACCAGTAACCGAAACCAAAACATATTTTGTTGCGTGTAAAGACTTACTTAGTGGTTGTGAATCGCCTGCGGGAAGCAGAACTTCTGCGACTGCTACTTTTAGTACAGTTCTCAATCCAGTAATTACAACTTCTACTTTACCAGTTTGTGCTGGTACGAATGTTACGCTTTCAGTTACTCCTGCTACTGCTACTTATGCTTGGACAGGACCAAATGGCTTTACATCGTCATTACAAAATATACCGCTTAATAATATTCAAGCAGCTCAAGGTGGAATTTACACTGTAGAAGTAAGTAATGGTTTATGTTCTGCTAGTACATTGATTAATGTTGTTGTTTTTGACAGACCATTAGGAATAACTGCTACTGCTACAAATTCTACTTGCGACCAAGATTTGGTTAAAAATGATGGAACAATAAAACTTGCAGGTTTTGGTTCAAATTTAAGATATGATATTAGTGCAGGAGCTACTTATACTGGCGGAAAATTGTATGCAACTTCAACGGTAATACCAACAGGTGGAGTGCTTAGAACCGATGTTCCTAACCCAACTGCTGTAATACAACAATATACAGTACGTGTATTTAATGCCAATGATTGTTTTACTGACCATACTGTTACTATTCAAAAAGTAGTTTGTGATTGTGGAGTGGCTAGATGTGTCCCTTATACTATCATTAAAACCAAAACAGCTCCTAAAAAAGACTTAATTCGTACAACTAGCTCAAATTCAGGAACTACTCCACCTACAACTACTCCTTCCCCAAGTAGCAAGATTACAATAAAGAATACAACTGGAGATAAGGTGCTTTTAAATACGAATGATTTGAAAGAAGCAGAGGATTGGCTTACAACCAATTCAATAACAGAAGATATTATTGTTCAATTTAATACCTCGGATACTTATTTGCTAGAGGACACATTTGCGCCAAAATACACAAATGGAACAAATAGAGTTACTTTTCAAGGGGCTACTGGAGTAAGACCTATTTTTGATGCCCAGAAAAAATCAGCATCTGTTTGGAGATGTGAACGAGATTATACCACACTTAAAAATATAGAACTAAGAAACGCCAACATTGATGATTTTGGCGGTGCAATTATCCGTGCGGATAGTAGAACTAACATGAAGTTCTTAGACATAATAGTAAACTTTGGCTTTTGTGTAATGAGAGCTACGACTGGTGTTTCTAATTTAGAAATAGATGGATTTATCGTCAGAAATGTAACTGCTGGGTCTTTCCGCATTAATGGTGAAAACGACTTGAGTGATGGAAATATTAGTTTAAAGAACATCAAGTTTGATCACCCCACTGGACAAGGAGGGAGTATTATTGGAACAAGCCATGGATACTCTCCCTCTTTTGTATTAAAGTATAATAATAATTGGGTCGTTGAGAATATTAGTTCTATGAACGATGATATACTATTTGATTTAGGAATTATAGAACAGTCTGGAGATATTAAGTTTAAAAACGTCCGTGGTTTATTCATGTATTTTCAGCATAATAAAAATATTAGTCTTACCAATTGTTACATGCCAGCTAATAGCCAAAAAAGTAGCTATATGAGCGATGTTGATGGCATTGAGATTGTTCATAGTCAGATTAAATTTTCGGATATTTACCTGTGCTCAAATTTTAGAAAAGTTAAAGGAAGTGTATTTTTAGATGGTTTAACTGGCTACCTATCTGCGGCAAAGGATGCACCTGCGATGGAAGACAATAATCTTATTGTCGAACATACTAGTGGAAATTATATAGATTTTGGTTTTGTGGATGGAAGTACCAATTTTAGAGTTAATAGTTCAAATTTAGCTAACTACCAACTTACAAAAGGACAAAATACGTTATTTATTCCATCAGCTAATAAAGCAGAAATAAGTTTTAATATATCTGGTTCATTAAGTAGTAATTCTGTAGGAAAAGGAATGATTTCTGCAATTATAGACCAAGTAACAGATGATATTGACGGAGTTACTAGAACATTTCCAACTGATGTTGGTCCATTTAGTGGATTAACAGTAGAATAATTTTACGCTAGTTTTATCTATTCAGAATACTCTACCTAATATCTGAGAATACTCAATATTGGACATTACTAAAAGTCGTTTCGCTGTTCAAATCTCAATTCAAAAAGTAACAAATCCATACCAAAATCCCCTGTAAAAGCATTGTTCCATCTAAAATGCCATAATGATAAAATGACCATTTTTGAAGGATTTTACTGTTTAAAAAGAACAATGTACTGATTGCAGAAAGTACAAAAGCAAATAAAATGAAGTAAGCAGAATTGTAATAATGCAGAAGACTAACAATTAGAAATAATACTGTAAAAGCATTAGCTAAAACCATAGATTTTTTAACACCAATTACCAATGGAATCGTCTTGAGTCCAGATTGTTCATCGCCTCTCATATCTCGAATATCAAATGGAATCGTAATGGCAAGAACGAATAAAAATCTTTCCAATAACATCAACGCTACATGAAGGAAATCAAAGCTTTTTCCAGATTGAACAATTGGTAAAATAATCGTTGTTGCCGACCAAACAATGGAAATTAAAAAGATTTTCAAGAAAGGGATTTCTCTTAATCGGAATAAATATTTTTGATTTTTAAAGATGGGTAAAGAATAAAAAAGCGTAATTAACGCAAAAGGAGAAAGTGTAATGAGTACTTCTTTCTTGGCTAAAAAAACTGCAATGATAAAGCCAATTACTGAAAAAGCTACCAAAGCATAAAACAGGCTCAAATATTCTTTTAACCATTTATGTTTATCACTATTCAGTGCTTCTTTATTCGTTAAAACCGTAACAAGTCGATGTAAATTATAGTCGAACAAAGTAGCAAAAAAGATGATGAACAAATAAGGATGCCATTGCGGAGGCATACCCAATTGCAATTGTGTTTCCACCGTTAACGCCACTGCTGCTAACGAAATGTAAATATTGGTATTGATTAAGAAATTGAAAATTCTCAATGTCTGAAAGTATCGAAATAAAATCTGATAGCTGAAGGCTCAAAGCTCATAGCTATTTATAATGTTAACAAGCCAAAATCCTGCAAATTATTCAAAGGTTTATTGAACCAGAACAATTCAAAGTCTTCCAATCCAGCTTTTTCATAATGTGTTTTTACTTCTTGAAAAGTATAAACTTTGTTGTTTGAAACTGAAATTTCTTTCAAAATCTCAACTAACCATTCTCCTTGTTTTTGCTCTACTGAAATATTAAAACTTTCTTTTTTATCATGAAAACCTAAATTGGTCAGATTCAATACTCTACCTTTTTGGTTTTTTGTAAGATGCTTCACCGTTGGTTTTGTTCCCAGCCAAACAATTTTACTACTTGGTTTTAAAGTATAATCTTCTTCTTGATTAATGGCTTGTTCGATATAATTTTTCGGCACTTTGGTCTTCGGCACTTTAAATTCAAACCATTGATTCAGGTTCATCTCAAAGCCAATTCCGTGCATGAAATTAAAAAGTGATTTCTTCAAACCATCACTAAACAAAGTATGGTCAGTTCCCGTTGGGTCGAGGTGAAAAATATCGTTATTGGCAAAAGTGCCAATTTTTGCACTTTCTTTTTGTACTTTAAATTGCTCTGGATACATCCCAACGGGACTATGAGCCGTCATCGCAAATTGGTGCCAAAAGCCTGATTGTAAAATGCCCAGTTCAAACATTTGTCTTACCATTTCCAAAGAATCAATTGTTTCCTGAGCCGTCTGTGTCGGAAATCCGTACATCAAATACGAATGCACCATAATGCCTGCTTCGGTAAAATTGCGAGTAACTCTTGCTACTTGAGCAACGGTTACACCTTTTTGAATCAATTCCAAAAGTCTGTCAGAAGCTACTTCTAAACCGCCAGAAACTGCAATACAGCCCGATGCTTTCAGTAACAAACATAAATCTGCGGTGAAACTTTTTTCAAAACGAATATTTGTCCACCAAGTAACAGTCAATTTTCTTCTAAGAATCTCCAAAGCCAACGAACGCATCAAAGCAGGCGGAGCGGCTTCATCCACAAAATGAAAACCATTTTGGCCCGTCTGAGCCATCATTTCTTCCATTCTATCGCAAAGAATTTTGGCAGAAATCGGCTCGTAAAGTTTGATATAATCTAAAGAAATATCACAGAAAGTGCATTTTCCCCAATAACAGCCATGTGCCATCGTGAGTTTATTCCAACGACCGTCACTCCACATTCTGTGCATTGGATTCACGATTTCAATCACAGAAATATATTGTTCTAAAGGCAAATCTGAATAATCGGGCGTGCCTACTGCTGATTGCTTATAATCATGCGTTTGGCTATTATTGATGTACTTTACTTGGTTATCGACTAAAGTAAAAGTGCGTTTTAGTTCTTCCAGTTTTCGCTTGCCTTCCAGATGTTCAATCAAATTATCCAGAGGAGCTTCGCCATCATCCAAAGTAATAAAATCAAAAAACTCAAATACTCTTTCATCCGAAAGCGAACGTAATTCAGTATTCGGGAAACCTCCGCCCATTGCTATTTTTACCTTTGGGAAATGCTTTTTAATCCATTGTCCACAACGAAAAGCACTGTATAAATTTCCGGGAAAAGGAACGGTAATCGCCACTAAAGTAGGATTTATTTCCTGCATTTTAGCCGCCAAAATCTTGATGAGTAATTCATCTATAAAAGTATATGCTTGTGATAAAGCTTCGTAGAGTTCATCAAAACTATTGGCAGAACGACCCAAACGCTCGGCATAGCGACTAAAACCAAAATGTGAATCGACGCACTCAACAATAATGTCAGAAATATCTTCAAGATAAAGGGTAGCAAAGTGCTTGGCTTTATCTTGTGTTCCCATCGTTCCAAAAGCCCAATCCAATTCCTCTAATTGAGTAAAACGACTGGCTTCTGGCAAAAAATCTTCTTGACAAATCAGATGCGATAAAGTAGGATTTTTGCCTTGCAAGAAAAGCATCACTGCATCAATGGTATGAATATAATGTTCTTTGAGCGCTATTATTCTTTGAGCGTTATCTGATAATTCTAATTCCTGATTTTCAATTTGAGCAAACAGATTCAACAAACCTTCTTTAGAAAAAAGGCTCAAAATTACTTCAATTCCCAAATCAGCCTGATAGGAAAGTATATTTTTAGTATTCAAAAACCCCTTGATATAAGCCGTTGCTGGATACGGCGTATTCAGTTGCGTAAAAGGAGGGGTTATTAGAAAGACTTTTTGAGTGTTCAATGGTTGGTTAATTTTTTGAGAATGACTAAAAGATGTTGGACTTTAAGACTGAAGGAATTATGGAAAAAGAACGAAGCTTTCTTAAAGTCTTTTAGTCCTAAAGTCCACAAATCCACTCAAACCTATCTCGCCACTTCAATTTTATACTTTTTCCCTTTCATTTTTTCATCACGAATGGTTTGTAGTAATTCTTTTACTTTCTCTTTTCTTACGGCAGCGAATGAAGTGAAATCTTTTACTTCTATCAGTCCTAAATCGCCTTTTTCGAGTTTGCCTTTTTGTGAGAAAAAGCCAACAATATCTACTTTATTCAATTTGTTTTTCTTGCCTCCGCTGATGTAAATCGTTAAAAAATCTGGAGCTTTTGGCAAAGGATTATTTTCTGATAATTCCAATTCTTCCAAATTATCATCTACATAAGCTGGACGATGTTCGTTGCGTTGGAAAATCAAGTACGATGTTCCTTCTGCATTCATACGTGCCGTTCTTCCATTTCTATGAATAAATTCATGGGCTTGCAATGGCAAATGATAATGTATAACGTGCTTCATTTCTGGAATATCTAAACCACGAGCCGCCAAATCTGTCGTAACTAAGTAGCGAACACTTCCATTTCTGAATTGAATCAAAGCTCTTTCTCGGTCGTCTTGGTCCATTCCTCCATGATAAAAAATTGCATAAATACCCATGTCTTGCAATAGTTCACAAGTACGTTCTGCGGCATCTCTATGATTTAAGAAAATGATAGCAGATTCAGAATTCAATGAACAAAGTAGATTAAACAAAGCATCAATTTTATCTTTTTGTTCTGAAATCACTACTTTCATCACCAAGCCTTCTGCTACTTTATCTTCTGGAATAAAATTCAATAAAGTCGGAGAAGAAACGCCTGTGAATTCTGGAATTTTAATGCCTTTGGTTGCTGAAACCAATACTCTTTTGTTGAGTTTGCGTAAACCACCAATGATAAACGACATTTGGTCATGAAAACCAAGGTCGAGCGATTTATCAAATTCATCCAATACCAAAGTTTTGATACCATCTAAATTAAATGACCTACGAGTAATATGGTCGGCAATTCGTCCGGGCGTACCGATAAGTACTGCTGGCGGATTGCTTAAATTTTTGATTTCTGTGGAAACATCATGTCCGCCATAGCACACATTTACTTTATAACCTGTTGACATTTTCTTCCAAACCTGTTCGATTTGTGAAGCCAATTCACGAGAAGGCGTAAGGATTAAACACTGTACAAAAGGTACATCGGGTTTTAATAATTGTAAAATAGGCAATAAAAAACCAATGGTTTTTCCTGAACCTGTAGGAGAAATTAAAAGTACGTTGCTGTCTTCTGAAATGGCTTTTAAAGCCGCCTCTTGCATCGGATTTAAAGTTTCAATCCCTAAGTTTTGAAGGATTTGTGCTGTTGTTTGATTGGTTTCCATAGCACAAAGGTAAAACAAAATATCTGTTTAATTGGGCTTAATGGATTTTTGAAGAACTGGGTAAAAAGACTTGTCTGTAAAAGACATTTCCGAGACATATTTTATCTGATGCGAGAGATAAAATATGTCTCGGACGAGATGTTTTGTGTCATCGAAGAGATGTTTTATGTTTTCGGAGTCTTGTTTTATCTGATGCGATAGATAAAATATGTCTCGGATGAGATATTTTGTGTCATCGAAGACATATTTGAAGTCTTCGGAGTATTGTTTTATCTGATGCGAGAGATAAAATATGTCTCGGATGAGATGTTTTGTGTCATCGACGAGATATTTTATGTCTTCAGAGTGTTGTTTTATCTGATGCAAGAGATAAAATATCTCTAAGCAAAATGTTCACGGGCTACTTGCCAAATGATTTTGGTTTCAATCGGCATAATGCCTTTTTGTTGTTGCTGAATGGAAATATCTGCAATGATTTTCCAATGACGAGCCAAATCTCTGTAGGCATTCCAAACGGTGTTTTTAGGGTCATAGATATGTCCCGGTTCAGAACTTACTCCGTTCAATTCCATGATTCGGATATTTTTTCCTTCATATAAATCTTCGATTGACTTTACTTTCATATCGAATCTTCCATAATGAAAACCTTCAATTGGGAGCGCAATTTTATCAAATACTTGATTCAGTTTTTCATTGATTAAGAAATTATTATCTAAGAATTTAGTGCCTCTACAATGATTTCCTATCGGTTCTAATAATCGTTTTTCTCCTGCTGGAATTACTTCATGAATCTTTTCTCCTAAACGTAAACGCATTGTTTCAAGCTGAAATCTTGCACGAGTATTGGCTTGCATTAATGCTTCAATACTAGATTTTCCATCGCCTGTTACCGACAAAAACTCTTTTCTAGTAATAGAACTTACTTGTCCTTTCTGTTGATTTGGATAGCGATAATAGAGTATGCCCAATTCAATCTCAAAAGTGATAAACTCTTGAATAATAAAATCTTCTTGAAGATTTTGTAAGTATTTTTCAAGCGCAAATTGGTCGATAATCTTTTCAACTTGCGAGCCTCTTTCACCCACATTGGGTTTACAAATAATCGGGAATTCAAGCTTGTTTTCTTTTAGCTTTTCAAGAATTATGGCTAAAGAAGTTTCTTTTTTTACAAAGAAATAAGTCGGTAAAAAGTCGTCAGGAATCTGTTTTAGAATATCAATTTTACTTTCACCAAAGAAACCGCCATAATCAATACAAGGGTCTGCATTGGTGAAAAAAGTAAGCGAGCGAGTACGAGCGGCTTGATACAACCAATAGGGGAGAAGCGGAATGTAAAACATCCACCACGTCCAATATTCAAAATGCGTAAGTTTGATAAGCCAGAGCGGTAATTGTAATTTGTTCATGTTGCAAACTTACGGATAATGAGGAAATGATGGATGTCGGTTATCGGACAGTTTTTTTGATTTGAGATTTGTGATGTTGGATTTCGGATTTTAGGTCTTCGGCTTTCAGTCTTCTGTTAATCAATAATTACTAACTACTAATTCGCTGATTTTTCCTGAAACGGTAAAGCAAGAGTTGTTGCTACGAAGTGCCATTTTAAAAGCAGATTTCTAATCACTAATTCACAAATCACTCATTCTTTCAATAAATCACTGCCCCAAATGTTGAATATTACTTCTTCTAGGAATGGTTAAAATCTGTTTTTGTCGCCCGTCGATATAATGTACTTTCCCATTGATAAAAAGTCCTTGTTCTTCAAGCATAATTCGTACTTCTTTATTTCCCCATTCAGCAATTTTTACCTTCGCATTCAGTTCAATGGCATAAGCAGTATTTTCATTCAAAGGATATTCGCCATTGCCCGGAACGCCACCTTGCATATCCCACATACCAATCGCTGGTCCAGCAGCATGGCCGTGATAACCCACTGGATGCGAATAGATTTGTGCTACCAAACCATCTTGCTCTGCTTTACGAAGCGATAGTGCTAAAATTTGATTACCCGTCATGCCCACTTTAAAGAATCCCGTCATAATATCTTGAACTTTGTTGCCAGCTGCTAAGGCTTTTCGTAAATATTCGGGTAATTCCTTTTCTTCGGGACGAAGTACATAGGCTAATTCTTGCACATCTGTATTTAAGCGAAGATAAGTAATGCCAAAATCGCAATGAAGTAAATCGCCGGGAAGAATGACATCTTCCGCTGGGCGACGGTCATAAGGCCAGTTCGTTTTATCTGGATCTGGACGTTGCACATCAACCGTTGGATGAAACCAAGTATCTAATTTCAGTTCCGCTACTCTTTCACGCAAATACCAAACTACATCTTCGGTTGTGGTTACACCCGGAACGACTACTTTCTCAGAAAAAGCTTCTGCAATAATTTGATGCGTAATACGGTCTAGGGTTTCGTAAAGGGCTATTTCTCTTGGCGTTCTACTTTCCAACCAGCCAACAGCTAGTTTTTCGCTAGAAACAATTTTCTCTTTACTTTTCTGTGATAAGTTTTCTATCAAAGCCTCATGTTCAGAATGCGAAAGTCCATCAGAATGCGCATATTGTTCAGAAACATCAATCGCAATTTTCTTAGGATTTCTTTCTTCAATTAAGGCAGAAAGACGCTTCCATTGGTTGGGTTCTTCTTCGGGTTTCCAAGCAGATTTGAAAATCGTACCTACATTGTAGCGAGCTACCGCCAAACATTCCAAGCCTTCTTTTTCACCTTTATCGTAAATCAATAGAATCGTTCTTCGGCGAGCATTCAGCCAAGTAGAAGGAAGCATTGTTTTGATGATAGGATCTTCGTTGTATTCACGGGCAATAATTAGCCACATATCAATACCTTGCTTTCGCATCAAAGAAGGCAAAAGTGATTTAAAGCGTTCATCTAGCAATTGGTCTTGCAGAACAGCTCTGTCTTTTAACGCTAAAATTTTAGGAATATCCTGAGCAAGAAGAGAATGAATAGCAAAAAGTAAGGCAATAAAGGTAAAAGCGTATTTGTTCATGATGAAGGATGTTAATGAAATTAGATTCTTATAAAAATAAGAGAATTTCATCAGAGAAGACTTATCATGAGCTGATTTTTCTTTATTTAGTATTTAAACTGTAACACAAATTTCCAACTCGTATTATGCAAAAGATAAAGCATACCTATCAAAATAATGTCAGCTACCCTTTATCTTTGTAGCTATATCTATCAAACATAAACACATTTCTATGAAATTGACTTTTATACCTACTTTATGTATTTGTCTCTTCCTAACATTTTTCGCCAATGGGCAATCATTAAACAAAAATCAAATAGGAGTAGAGCTTGCCGGGAATAATATTCTCTATAGTCTTTATTATCAACACAACATTCCCATACAGAAACATTATTTAGGGTTAAAGTTTGGTGTTACCCCATATTTTCCAGGATATAGTAGCGCCGTAAATGGCGAAGTAAATACCACTTTTGGAAATACTAACAGATGGTTTGTTGGTGCAGGCTATAGTCGAATTAAGTTTGATGAAGACCATTTTAAAAGTGGAGGAGTAAAGGCTGATAATGATATTCCACTTGAAATGTTAATGCCCCAAATAGGCTATCAAGTTTTGACGAGTAATCAACAAAACTTTTGGAGATTCAGTATGATAGTGCCAATTCAGGTAAGTAGTAAAGGGAGCACAGAGTTGGTAGTGCCAGTATGGGGATCAATTTCATTTGGCTGGATTTTTAACTAAGATTTCTAAAAAAAATACTTTTGCCATTGTTGATGTTTTTAGCACCAACAATGGCATTTTTTATTTCTTAAAAGTAAATTCAGACGTTTTACCATTCTCAATACTTCCAAATTTCAATTCTCCATTGCTACTGGTATATCTCAAATATCCATTTTGCGGGCTACTTGTTGTACCTACTTCAATAAGATTAAAAGTATCTCCCGATTTCGTAATATTAAGTTCAGCACTTTCCGAATCAAGTGTATCAGTAACGATTACTGTTTTTAATATAGCGCTAACTTTATTAACACCAGTTGCTTTGAATTTTAAATATAAAGCAAATTCAGGGTCGCCAATTAAACTAACGGTTTGTCCGTCTTGAACGACAGCGGTAGCTTTCCAAGTGCCAACGAAAGTACTTGTGTAATCTGGCGTAGGTTCATCATCTTTTTTACAGCCAGATATTGTAAATAGAACTACTAAGAGTAATAAAGTTAATTGTTTCATGTGTATGTTATTTTAATTGTTTACGTAAAACTAATGAGGAGAATAAACAGAGTCCGTTTATTCTTGGTCTATTTGGGAAACGGTATTGTTATATTTAGAATATAATTTTTTAAGATAAGTTTAAGAAATAATAGATTCTATTTGGTATTACTTTACAGGATGTCTTTCATTATACTTTTTAATGATATAAAGTTGTCTATCTGTGTTTCGTTTTCCTGTTTCAGAATTATATTCTGTTAGTAGATCAGGGTCATCTATTAAGATTTGATTAATCATTTTAGGGCTTACTTGTTGAATTAACCCTGTTCTACTATCCAGAACAACGCAATCAACATCTTTTGAAGCACTATAAATCAGTGTACCTGCAAGACCAAAAGCCGCCTGCACCGCAGTTCTTGTAGCTACCTCTCCACTATCATAAAAATTATCTTTCCACGCAATAAATGTCCCTTTCTCGAAAACTTTAGAATAATATCTTGCAGGTTGGTAGTTCTGGGCAAAGATGAAAATATTTTTCCCATCAGAATAAGCAAAAAATGAGCCTTTAATAAGCTTTCCACTCACCAAAGAACGTAATTTTAATCTAGTAGAGTCTTTATAAAAATCTTCACGAACGTCATTAGTAATTGAAGGGCGATTAGCTTTTAACTCATCGAAGGTTCTAAAAATTCCCTTTCTAGGATGAGAACAAGTAAATATATTATCCTCTTCGGTTGTACTCAATTCATAATTAGTAATTGTTAAACCATCTTCTTTCATGAATTTTTCTTTTTGTAAATCCACATCGCTATAATAAGCGATTTTGCCTTCTGGATTTACCAAGAAATCATTTAGTTTTTCGAGTGATTTTTTTACTCCATCTCTAATTCTATAAGTATGGGCAGCGGTTACATCCATACCTCCACTTTCTTCAATAATCTCTGAAGAAAAAGTAGGTTCTAACTCATTATTAGCATTTAATTTATAGAATATGATGGTCATTTCAAGCCGTCCCTTCTCACTTGAAAAGGTTGTCCATTCTGATACGGTAAGGTCTTTAATTTCAACTACTATAGGTATTAATTTTTCATCCATATTGATGTTTAAAAGGCTTGCTTCAAATAAGTTAGAGAAGTACGTTATCGTTCCGCCTTCTAAAACTGCTTGCACTTTCCTATTTGCCATTCCTTTTTGAACAATACCTACATTGCTAGTGTCTTTTCTGCTATCAATAACATTTGAGATAAAAAAGGGGCGATTGGGAATGCTAATTAAGTCTCTTTGTGAAGTTCTTAATTTAATGATATGTTTGTCTTGACTGTAGGTAAAATGAAAAATAATAGAGCAAAGAAGCAGAAGAGAGAATTTTTTCATAGTAATGAATGATTTGTTTTATTTGGATGTATTTTTTTAATTAAAATTGCTTGAATATATAATCAGTTATTTTTCCTGTTTCCAATTGCTTCCATACAATATTTTCAACTTTTTCTTAAAGTCATTA
Source organism: Arcicella rosea (assembly GCF_040543805.1). Lineage (NCBI taxonomy): Bacteria > Pseudomonadati > Bacteroidota > Cytophagia > Cytophagales > Flectobacillaceae > Arcicella > Arcicella rosea. Next base: position 83,888 of record NZ_JBEUMS010000011.1, on the reverse strand, counting down.
GAAAGTACTTCTTTCGCCTCTGTGCCTTTTTCTATTTCAACTTCAAATAGAACTAACTCATCCTTGCTGTCAAATAAATTATTCTTATCACTATCTTTTTTAAGGGTCAATAAAACTTTATTGGTTGCATTGATAAATTGCCAATGTTGAAGGTCATAATTTGCAGGAGAAATCTGCCTGAAATACTTTCCTGCTTTATCTGAAACAAATAGATATTGTGGGTCTGTTTGGCTTAAACTTTTGTCCTTATTATAATCATCCGAAATGACAGTATAGAATAAGTATCGCTTTGATTGTTGTTTAAAAAACATTTGTCCATCAGAGCTGTAATTGATGTTATAATTAGGTTTTTCAATATTGATTAACATTTTCTTGTCAGTCAATAAATGATGTTCGTTTGTCTTACTATTTAAAAAAATAATATTCCAGAAACGACTATTATCCCTTGATAAATACGAAGAACTATTGGAATTGCTTTCGTCGCTTCCTAGTGAAAGTGGAAGCATCATAATCCCAGAACTATCAATTTCCATGACATTCATTCCTTGAATGTTTAAGGTATTGGTAGGGTCAGTTAAAATAGCAAGAGAATCAACTTTAATGCTGTCTGCTTTTGAATGGTTTTGAGTTTCTTGTTGCTTTTGTTGACACGAAGAGGCTAAAAATAGAGCTGTAGATAGGAATAAGTTGTATCTGAGCATGGTACCGTAGTTTTTAAGTGTATGTCTGTCTAAACTGTTTGTTGCTTTTCTTTATATTAGAATTGTAAGAACTAGCTTTTATTCTTAGAATATTTAAATGAAGCACTGGCAAAGATAAGTGAATCAGAAATACTACAAAGGAGTATTGATGAAGATTTTAATAAGTTTTTGTTATGAAGTATTAAAAACGAAAAAAGGAAATCCATCGAAATGAATTCCCTTTTTATAATGACTGAAATCTGTGGACTAAATGCCTTCTAAATCACTGGTGTGGCAAATATTCTTACATCTTCTAGTGTAATTAAATCATTACACATAATCACTAATCTTTCCACTACGTTTCTAAGTTCACGAACATTCCCCGTCCAAGGTAAAGTTTGCAAATACTCCATTGCTTCTTTTTCTATTTGCTTACTCGACTGCCCGTACTCATTAGCCACATCGTCTAGGAATTTATCAACCAATAATGGAATATCGTCTGGGCGTTGTTTAAGCGGTGGGACATAAATCGGAATGACACTTAAACGATGGTATAAATCTTCACGGAAACGTCCTTCTGCAATTTCAACGTGTAAGTTTTTATTGGTCGCTGCAAAAACTCTCACATTTACTTTGATTTCTTTATCACCACCCACTCTGGTAATTTTACTTTCTTGTAAAGCTCTCAATACTTTTGATTGTGCCGAAAGCGACATGTCTCCGATTTCATCCAAGAAAAGCGTTCCGCCATCAGCCTGTTCAAATTTTCCAATTCTTTGTTTAACGGCAGAAGTAAACGAACCTTTTTCATGTCCAAACAATTCAGATTCTATCAGTTCAGAAGGAATTGCCGCACAGTTTACTTCAATTAAAGGCATGGTAGCACGGTTACTTTTTTCGTGCAAACGTTTCGCAACCATTTCCTTTCCAGCTCCGTTGGGTCCAGTAATTAATACTCTTGCTTCTGTAGGACCAACTTTGTCTGTAATATCTTTTACTTTTTGAATAGCGATTGATTCCCCTACAATTTCATTCAAGCGGTAAACCTTTTTCTTCAAAACTTTCGTTTCAACAATCATTTTCCCACGTTCAATGGCATTCTTTACTGTTACCAAAAGGCGATTCAAATCGGGTGGTTTCGAAATAAAATCAAAGGCACCACGCTTGGTAGCTTCAACGGCTGTCTCTACATTTCCAAAAGCTGAAATCATGATAAATTGCGTAGAACGACCCATTTCGGTTGCTCTTTGCAATAATTCTAGTCCATCCACTTTAGGCATACGAATATCACAAAGTACCACATCGTAGTCGTTCTGTTTGAACATCTCTAATCCTTGTTCACCGTCACTTGCTTCGTCGATGTTATAGCCTTCATATTCCAGAATGTCTCGTAGCGCACCTCGAATTGCTTTTTCATCATCAATAATTAATAATTTCGCCATGAATTGGAATGGGGGATATTTTGAGCAGTCTTAATTTGTAAGGGTTATTTTGTTGTGAATTTAAGAAGGAAATTCTTACAAATAGTTAAAAATGCCTTTTTTACTTCGCTATTTACTTCAAATTTATTAATAAAATTGCAGAATTTGCATCAAGAATTAAATTTGGTGCTTCCTTTTCTTGCAATTTTATGCGTCAGTTAAATTCAATTCCACACGATTAAGGATTTCTTTCCTTAAAAATTCATTGTTTTTTGTTTTGAGTCACCTAGCCGACAATGTGATGGTTCTGAGATTTTCAACTTTGTAAAGTAATCTAAAGAACTAAACAATGAAACAACTATTCATCTTTTGTCTAAACATTATTTTACTGAGTTCTTGCGTGAAAAACATAGAACTTCTTCCTGTCAATAATATTCTTAGTCCTGTAATACAAGAAGGCAAAGAAGAAGCTACAGGAATGTTTATAAATGGAGTTCATGCGGTTTCTGGAACGGTGAAGGTAATCAGCGATAGCAAAATGCCTGATAAAAAATACCTTTCTTTTGAGAATTTTAAAACTGACGAAGGTCCAGATTTATACATCTATCTGGCAGAAGATACTCGTTCAAGTAATTTCACGACGGTGATAAAATTAGATAAAACAGGCACATTCGTGTTGGAAATTCCCCAAGAAGCTAGGCTCGATAAACAACAATATGTATTGGTTTGGTGCAAACGATTTGGGGTGCTTTTTGGCAGTGCAAAACTTTCTCAGTGAAATTTTTCAATGAAATAATTAAATTTAAGCATAATGAAAAAAATATTTGTATGTTTATTGTTGAGTCTTGTTAGCATCAAAGGTTTTTCGCAAGGCTATGAAACCTCTTATAAAACAACTGATTTAGCTTTAGCTGCTGGCAAAGGATTTTCTTCGGCAATGTCCTTTACTCAAATGTTTGGTGTCGGCAAATCTTATCGTTTCAAAATTGGATATGGCGTTCGGCTAAGTTCTTTTTGGGCTAACGATATTCAAACAAGAACAGCTCCCGCAAGTTTAACATCAGGTAAAGCTAGTTTTGCGGCACTCGTTTCGGAAGATATTATAGCCAATATTGATACTTTTTCTTTGAAAAAAGTACAAGTAAATGCCTTAAACCTGTCTATTAATTTACAATACGCATTTAGTTCAACATTTGAAGCAGGAATTAATATTGATGCCATTGGTTTCACTTTCGGAGGCAAACAATCCGGAAATTTAATCGCTAAAGCATCCAAACGTACATTTGTTGATGGGAGTACCGTTTCGGAAGCAAAGCCAACAAACTTTAATTTGTTATTAGTAAGTGATTCTGATTTTGGAAGTTTAAATTCAGAAGTATTTCTTCGATATTGGCTGAATGACAAAATCGGTATTCGTGGAGGTTTAAGTTTCTTGTTTGCTGAATATACTTCCGACAAAAAAGTAGCTGTAGCCAATCAACAAAACGACCGATGGCGTTATAAAAGCCTTTTGCCAATGTTGGCAGTTAGCTATAAATTCTAGACATTATGAAAAAAATCTTAATTTGTTTACTCTTCGTAAATATCATCACGAACAGTTTTGCGCAACAATGGCGACCAGTAACTGCTGGGGTTTCTTTTAAGATAAAAATGCTAGGTTCTACCGTCGATGGTAAATTCAAAGGCTTTATGGGCGTCATAAAATTCGATACCAAAGATTTAAACAATGCAAGTTTAGTCGCTTCCGTAGATGTCAATACTTTAGATACCGAAAACAATTTAAGAAATAGGCATTTGAAAGAAAAAGAAGATTTTTTCAATGTAAGTAAATATCCAGCCATCAAAATGAAATCAACCAAAATAGAAAAAGTAGGAGATACTTATATTGGCTATTTTGATTTGACGATGAAAGAAACCACTAAAAATATTAAAGTACCTTTTACTTTTAAACAAGATGGTAACAACGCTACTTTTTCAGGAAGTACCACCATCAATAGAAGAGATTGGGAAGTAGGAGGAGGAACGTTAGGATTGAGTAACGAGGTGACTTTTACCATTTTAGTAAATGCCATTGCTCAATAAGTTGAAATAATTCAGGAGTAAGATAATAATACAGTCAAGGTTACACATTGCTTTTCAATTCAGAAAATATAAAAATATGCTTCAGAAAATAAACATTGATATTATCGAACAGCTAAGCGATTTGCTGGAAGATTTAGATAATGTAGTGTACAAAGAAAGTTTAGCCCCTTTACACTATCATTCAGTTGGGCAACATGTTAGGCATGTTACAGAATTTTATCTCTGTCTTTTAAAAGGTTACGAAACAGGCGAAGTAAATTATGATGCTCGCCAAAGAGATTTACGCATAGAAGTAGATAAAGATTTTACGTTAGAAGTATTGGAAAATGTAACAAATCACTTAAACTTTTACCAAAACGATAAACAACTAATATTACAAACAGCTTTTGGTTTAGAGGAAGCGATAAACATTCCTAGTAGTTTTTTCCGTGAACTTACTTATTTGATAGAACATACCATTCACCATTTGGCAATTATCAAAATTGGTTTGAATGAAGTATATCCTGAGATTCAAATTGCTCCAGATTTTGGCGTGGCTCATTCCACCATCAAGCACCGCAACATGCAGAATGCTTGAAAATAATTTTAAAATCCTTTGAATATCAAATAAGTATTAGGAATAAGTAAATTGCAAAAACCTATAAGGATTTGATGTTAAAGCTCTTATTGTTAGATAATTATATGAATCCTTATAGGTTTGACTAAATGAATGACTGTATTTTAATACTTTAAATAGCTTGTCGGCTTACTCAAAATTCATCATTCACAATTCATCACTCTTACTTAAAATGTGCGTACTTACTTATTTACCCAAGCAAAATGGTTTCTTTTTGACGAATAATCGAGATGAAACCCTTGCTCGCCCGAAAGCCATTCCACCCAAGAAATATATAATTAATGGAAAACAAGTGTACTTTCCGAAAGACACACAGGCGGGAGGAACTTGGTTGGCTACTTCTGATGATTTTACATTGTGTCTATTAAACGGTGCTTTTGAAAAACATCAATCTAAGCCTCCATATCGACAAAGCAGAGGACAAATCATCCTTGATTTCTTTCAATACGATTCCGTCGATACTTTTTTAGGAGAATACAATTTTGAAAGAATTGAAAACTTTACGCTGATTATCATTCAAAATATTGATGATACAGTAAATATTTACGAGTTTCGTTGGGATGGAAAAAGATTACATCGTGCCGAAAAAGATAGTCTTTTGCCACATATTTGGTCGTCGGCTACTTTGTATAGTGATGAAATTAGGCATCAAAGAGAACAATGGTTTACTACTTTTCAGGAACAATTTCCAGCTTGTAGCGCAGAAGATGTACTTAATTTCCATTTAAATGGTGGTACTGGCGACAATCATAATGATATGCGAGTAAACCGAAATAATGAATTGGTGACACAATGCGTTTTTCAGGTAGTTAAACAAAATCATTATTTGTCATTTTCCTTTCATGATTTACTTTCTGAACAAGCATTGAGCTATAGAGTACTCTAGTTTTTCAATAATTCTCTAAAAGCTTCAATGCTTAATTCTCCTAATATTCGCCCCTTTACTTGAATAGAAATATCATCCTGATTTTTAATTAATTGAAGTCTTCCTTTGAATAGCCTTGCATCATTTTCTTCCAGAAATTGATTCAATTTTTTCTTGCTTTCAATTCTACAGACATATTCTTCGTCGTTATTAAAAACAACTAATCTAAGTTTTTCCTGATGTGGAAAAATGTTGAATGTGAAAGCGGGAGATTGTTGTATCATAATGCTTAAAGATTGTGCTTATTAGATATGTCAACTTTCCAAAAGTTATCATATCTAATAAGCTGAACCATATAATAATAAACATTTAGGATGGAAATTTGTTAACCTTCTTGGATAATGATTGAAAACAAATGAATTTAATTATTTTTCCGCTTAAAACTAAAACAAAAAAATACCGATAAAAATGAATACACCTAAAACTACAGCCCAGCAGTCACTTTTACTTACTTTAGTTTTGATTGGTTGGTTTGCTCTTATTGCTCAATTATATATTCAACTTGGTAGTTCTCATGCCAGTACCATCGAATTAACCATTAGATATTTTAGCTATTTTACCATCCTTTCTAATTTGTTGGTCACCATTTCAGCGACAGTTTTACTGTTGAATCCTACAATTTCATTGACTAGTTTTTTATCAAAGCCCCAAACATTAACGGCTATTGCAGTGTATATCTTGATTGTATGTATTATCTATAATGCAGTACTTCGCTCTATTTGGCAACCTGAAGGTTTACAAAAAGTAGTAGATGAATTACTACATTTAATTATACCGATACTCTATGTTATTTTTTGGTTTGTGTATGTGAATAAAAGCCAACTGCAATGGAAAGATTTTCAGGCGTGGTTAATTTTTCCTTTGATATATGTGACTTTTATTTTGCTTCGTGGGGAATTATCGGGCTTTTATCCTTATCCATTTATGAATGTAACTAAACTTGGCTATCAGCAAGTATTCATCAATGCTTTTTTTATTACGCTTGCTTTTATGTTTGTCTCCCTAATTTATATTGGCATTGCCAAAATGAAAACAAATAAGAGACAATAATGAATAGGCTAGTTTATTGTAAGTGTTTTTTAATCCCGAAGGGATGTAAGGATTATAGCCAAGGAAATCCTCAAAGACTAAAACCCTGAAACATGAGTCATCCCGAATTTTCTCTTTAAAAAGCACATTTGAAAAGATTTCATTTTTTTGGATTTATTCTCGTCCTTACTTTTTGCCTTGATGCAAAAAGTAACCGCAGCGGCGGCCGCAAAAAAATCAAGAATTCCTAAACTCGCTTCGCTCAAACAGTAGGAATTCGTTACTCATCAATCATAAAAAAGCGCTCAAAATTAGCTTTTTGACCGCTTTTTTATGATTTTAAAATTCGGGATGACTCATGTTTCAGGGTTCTGTAAACAACCTTTCAAACATTGCTATAATCCTGACATCCCTTCGGATTTAGGGAAATCATCGTAAAAAGTTGTCAAAGCTAAATTTAGAATATTATTTGGTTTATAGTTCATTGTTGAATGAAAAACCAAACGAAACCTATCTCCGAGATAGGATTTTCCATCTTTTTGATAAGTTGTCCTATCTCTGAGATAGGTTTTCCCATCTTTTTGATAGCTTGTCCTATTTCTGAGATGGGTTTTTCTATGTTTTTGATAGGTCGTCCTATCTCTGAGATTGTTTTTCTTATCTTTTTAATAGGTTGTTCTATCTCCTGGAAAGCTTGTCCTATCTTTGGGAATTGAGATAGGTCGTTGCATTATTTCTTCCTCATACCTCAATACAGCAAGAGTACTTTTCCCTTAATATTTCTCCTTTAAAAGCATAAAAATAATAAGTCAATAAGGCTTTTTTGTAACTTCGGGCAAATAAATATTAAGCTCGATAAAATAAACAAGGTTGTTATGTAGGTTAAATAACTGAGTACATAAATATCTGTCATCCAAAACGCACAATTCCCAATTAATAACTCTTACTTATACCATCTATGAAAAAATTAAGCCTTCGTCTATTTGTTAGTTTTGTTGTGGTTGCTACATTGATTACATCTTTTGCAAGTTTTGCTCAACAAGACCAACAGTATATTACTTATCCAATGATGCCCCTGAACGTCAATCCAGCTTATGCGGGTAGTCGTGAAGTAGTGAGTGTGGCTGCTTTATATCGTCGTCGTCCGCTTTTTAGTACCGTTGGAGCGGCTTCAACCAATCAGCAATATTTTAATTTCGATATGCCCATTGCTCAAGATAAAATGGCAATTGGTTTTCAAGCATACAATGCCGAACAATTGATTGGTACAAATACAGGAGGAATTATCGGGAATTTAGGATTGTATGGAGACTTTGCCTATCGTTTTGTTTTACCTAATGATGGCAAATTAGCCTTGGGCGTGCAAGCAGGCGTAACCCAAGTACCTGCTTATATTTCTTCAACTGGAGGAGGCGTTGGTAGTACTAATTTTAATGCAAGTATTGGTTTGGGTGTGTATTATCATAATGATGATTATTATGCGGGACTTTCCATGATGAATTTGAATGCTGATAAAACCCAATTTAGTCAGCCTACTTTTCTAACCGCAGGTTATGTTTTTCATTTCGACGACCAAGTACAATTAAAAACAGGTGTGTTAGTCAGACGACTTTCAAATGCGTATAGTACTCAAACTGATGTTGACTTTAACGCAACGGCATGGTTTAATAACCGATTTGGTTTAGGGCTTTGGTATCAGAACACAGGTTCGGAATTTTCGGAGAAAGCTTTTTTAGGTTCTTTGCAGATTCAATTCAGTAAAATTCAATTAGGATATGCTTATGACTTTAAAGGTAATCCAAACGGAGCGGTCGGAGCGAAGGAAGGCTTTCATCAAATTATGTTACGTTATGAATTTGATTCAGGTAATGGGAAGTCGGGCGTATTTAGGTATTTCTAAGTCAGAAAGTAGGAGTTCATTTGTAATAATGAAGCAAGAAATTTCAGGAAAGTACAGGAATCTCAAAAAAGCTGAACGAATAGTGTAAAATAATTAACTTTTGAAGTTATTATTGTACTTTGTAAAGAAATATACCCTTTTGGAATCATTAAAAGCTGTGCTATATAAATTTGGCATTCTTTCAATAAAAAACAAATAAATTTTATGTTTTAATTTGAAAGCATAGCTTAACTTTGCCTTGGAATAAAATAAGTACAAAAAAGAAAACAAATAACGATAGTCCCAATTTTGGTTACGTCACATTATAATGGATCAATTTTCATACATTGCCAATGCTGATACGGCAGCGATTTCTGACCTTTATGAGTCATATTTAAAAGACCCTAATTCGGTAGATACAAGTTGGCAAAACTTTTTCAAAGGTTTTGATTTTCACGCAAGTTGGAATAACGCAGAAGGCGCATCCAACGGAATAAAAAGTGGAGGCACTTCTTCGCCAGATAGTTCAACGGTTCAGAAAGAAATGGCTGTAATTAGCTTAATTAAAGCCTTTCGTTCACGTGGACACCTTCTCGCAAAAACCAATCCAATCCGTAATCGTAAAAACCGTCAGCCACGTTTGGATTTGAAAGATTATGCTCTTTCAGAAGCGGATTTAGATACAAATTTTCAAGCTGGAAATTTCTTGGGTATTGGTGCAGTTTCATTGCGCAAAATCATTGAGTCATTGAACACGATTTATGCGGGTTCAGTAGGTTTTGAATATGCTTATATCCGTGAGCCAGAAGTAAAAGAATGGTTACGTGCTAAAATCGAAAGAGAGGCTTTAGCGTTTAATCCTTCTTTGGATGAAAAGAAACAAATCTTAACGAAACTGAATGAAGCGGTAGTTTTTGAGAACTTCTTGGGAACCAAGTATTTAGGTCAAAAACGTTTTGGTTTGGAAGGTGGCGAAAGTACTATTCCTGCTTTAGATGCTATCATCAATCGTTCTGCTGAATTAGGCGTAAAAGAAGCCATGATTGGTATGGCACACCGTGGTCGTTTGAATGTGTTGGCTAACATCATGCACAAATCTTACGATGCTATTTTTGATGGTTTTGAAGGAAATCTTCCAGACCAAATTCATGGCGATGGTGACGTAAAGTATCACTTAGGATATTCATCAAAACATATTTCTCCATCAGGTGTTGAAATTTCATTGAAATTAGCACCTAACCCTTCACACTTAGAGGCTGTAAATCCATTAGTAGAAGGTTTCTGTCGTGCAAGAGCTGATGCTCATTACGATGGAGATTATGATAAAATATTGCCAATTTTGATTCATGGAGATGCTGCCGTTGCTGGACAAGGTATCGTTTATGAAGTAACACAAATGGCAAAACTAAAAGGTTATGAAGTAGGTGGAACTATCCACTTTGTGATTAATAACCAAGTAGGTTTCACGACTGATTTTGAAGATGCACGTTCGTCAATCTATTGTACAGACGTTGCTAAAATCATTGATGCGCCAGTATTCCACGTAAATGGGGACGATCCAGAAGCTGTAGTTTTTGTATCGAAAATGGCAGCAGAGTTCCGTCAGCAATTCAACCGTGATGTGTTTATTGATATGGTTTGTTACCGTAGAAATGGACACAACGAATCTGACGAACCTCGTTTTACGCAGCCAACACTTTACGCAAACATTACGAATCACTTAAATCCAAGAGAATTATATACTCAGAAATTAATTGCTCGTGGTGATATTGAAGCGAAGTTGGCTTCTGAAATGGATTCAGAATTCAAAAGTGAATTACAAGCTCGTTTGGATTTAGTAAAACAAAAGATTCGTCCAGAATATCATCCATTAAAATTGGATAATCGTTGGGCTGAATTACGTTATGCTGGATTAGCTGATTTTGATAATTCGCCAAATACAGGAATTGCCAAAGAAACAATTGATAAAATTGCGGTGGCGCTTTCAAAATTGCCTGCTGGTTTTAGTGCCTTGAAGCAAATTGAAAAAGTATTAGCTGACAGAAAAGGTTTCTTTGATAATGGCGTATTGAACTGGGCAACTGCTGAAGCTTTGGCTTATGGTTCTATTCTTTTAGAAGGAAATGCTGTAAGAGTATCAGGACAAGATGTACAGAGAGGTACTTTCTCTCACCGTCATGCTGTTTTACATGATGCTAATACGAATGAATCATATACTTCACTGAATTATATTGAAGAAGGACAAGAGCAATTACAAATCTATAACTCATTACTTTCAGAGTATGCAGTATTAGGTTTTGAGTTTGGTTATGCTTTAGCCAACCCGAATGCTTTGGTAATTTGGGAAGCTCAGTTTGGTGATTTCTCAAACGGAGCACAAACTATGATTGACCAATTTATTGCTTCTTGTGAATCTAAATGGGGAACAATGAATGGTTTGGTAATGCAATTGCCACATGGTTATGAAGGACAAGGCCCAGAACATTCAAATGCTCGTCCAGAAAGATATTTACAATTAGCTGCAGAAGAAAACATCATTGTAACTAACCTTACAACACCAGTCAATCTTTTCCATGCTTTGCGTCGTCAATTAGCTTGGGAATTCCGTAAGCCATTGGTGATGATGTCTCCAAAATCTTTATTCCGTCATCCAAAAGTAGTTTCTCCAATCAGCGATTTTACAGATGGAAAATTCGAAGAAGTTTACGGAGATACTTTTGTAGATGCTAAGAAAGTGAAGAAAGTATTACTTTGTTCAGGTAAAGTATATTTTGATTTGTTAGATAAACAAGCAAAAGATAATCGTACAGATGTAGCCATCGTTCGTTTAGAACAATTACAACCTTTCCCTGCTAAAAAAGTTCAGGCTGAATTAGACAAATATCCAAAAGCAAAAGTGTTCTGGGTACAAGAAGAACCAGAAAACATGGGATATTGGTCGTTCGTCATTCGTGAATTTGGTTGGAAACCATTTGAAGGATTAGTAGCTCGTAAAAAATCAGCTTCACCTGCTACAGGTTTCTTGAAAATTCATAATGAAGAACAAGCAGCTTTAGTAGAAAGAGCATTCTCATAAATTTAACCGATGTAGATTACTGATTCTAGGATGAGTAATCTACATTCTTTTTATATTATTATCTAAGTATTTTAATCATATAGTTTTGGTTTTTAGAGGTATCAGCATTCTAAAATCTAAATTCTAAATTATAAAATCAGAATATGGCAATTGAAATGAAAGTACCGCCAGTAGGCGAGTCAATAACAGAGGTAACTATCGCCGCTTGGAATAAAAAAGACGGAGATGTTGTTAAAATGGATGAAGTTTTGTGTGAATTAGAATCAGACAAAGCCACCTTTGAACTCCCTGCCGAAGCAGAAGGCGTCTTGAAAATCGTTGCAAAAGAAGGTGACACTTTGCCTATCGGTGCTGTTATCTGTATTATTGAAACAGTTGGTGGACAAACTGCTGTTGCACCTTCAGCTCCAGTTGTTGAAGCAGTAGCTGCTCCTGCGGCTGCACCAGTAGCAAGTGCAGAACCTGCAAAAACGATTGAAATCAAAGTTCCAGCTGTTGGTGAATCAATCACAGAAGTAACAGTTTCTTCTTGGAACAAAAAAGAAGGAGATTCAGTAAACATGGACGAAGTACTATGTGAATTAGAATCTGATAAAGCAACATTCGAACTTCCTGCTGAAGCATCAGGAACATTACATATTGTAGCCGAAGCTGGTACAACATTGCCAATCGGTGGCTTAGTAGCAACTATTACAGTGGGTGCAGGTTCGGCAGTTGCAGCAGCAGCGCCAGTAACATCTGCCCCAGCTCCAGTAGCATCAGCTTCTGTAGAATCATCTTCAAGCTATGCGGCAGGTCATGCTTCACCAGCAGCAGCGAAGGCATTAGCTGAAAAAGGAATCGACCCTGCAACTGTTCAAGGTTCAGGCGTAGGTGGAAGAATTACGAAAGAAGATGCACAATCAGCTCAAAAACCAGCACCAGCTCCAGTGGCTGCACCTGCTAAAGCAGCAGAGCCAGCACCAGTAGCTTCTGCTTCAGGTAACAGAGTTGATAGAGCTGAGAAAATGACTTCTTTGCGTAAAACAGTAGCTCGTCGTTTAGTTCAAGTGAAAAACGAAACAGCGATGTTAACTACTTTCAACGAAGTAGATATGAAGCCAATCATGGATCTTCGTGGAAAATACAAAGATAAATTCAAAGAGAAACATGGTGTTGGTTTAGGCTTTATGTCGTTCTTTACAAAAGCTGTTTGTGTTGCTTTAAAAGAATTCCCAGCAGTAAATGCTTCAATCGATGGCGATTCAATTATCTTCCATGATTATTGTGATATTTCAATTGCCGTTTCTGCTCCAAAAGGATTAGTTGTTCCAGTAATCAGAAATGCAGAACAATTATCTTTAGCAGGAATTGAATCAGAAGTAATTCGTTTAGCTTTAAAAGCAAGAGATAATAAATTGACTTTACCAGAAATGACTGGAGGTACATTCACAATTACTAACGGTGGTGTATTTGGTTCAATGTTATCAACGCCAATTATTAACGCTCCACAATCAGCAATTTTAGGGATGCACAATATCGTAGAACGTGCTGTAGTAATTGGTGGACAAGTAGTAGTTCGTCCGATTATGTATCTTGCTCTTTCTTATGACCATAGAATTATTGATGGTAGAGAATCAGTTTCATTCTTGGTAAGAGTAAAACAACTCCTTGAAGATCCAACACGTTTATTGTTAGATGTATAGCATTTTATAAATCAATTGAGACACCCCAAAGTGTCTCAATTGATTTAATAATATATAATCTTTTTCTACTCAATGTCTAACTACGAATATTCAACCTTCAGTATTTCTATCAATGCAGATGAGCCAGAAGAATGGGAAGACTATGAGGAAATTGACGAAAAGTTTCTTGCTGAGACGCTCAATAAAGCAGCTAGAAGTGGATGGGAACTTGTTAGTATTATTCCTGTTGTAGTAAAAGGAACTACTGTTCAGGTAGTGATAACTTATAAAAGAACAGTGTTTTAGTAGATTCATTTCCCTTTTTATATCAAAATCAATTTAAGTAATTAAACTTGTTGGTTATCAGTAAATCGCTGAATACCCAAAGCTCATAATATGCAATACGACGTAATAGTAATCGGTTCTGGTCCGGGTGGCTATGTAGCTGCAATCCGTGCCGCACAATTAGGCAACAAAACTGCCATCATTGAGAAATATTCAGTTTTGGGAGGTACTTGCCTGAATGTAGGTTGTATTCCTTCAAAAGCACTTTTAGATTCTTCAGAGCATTTTCATAATGCTGCTCACACTTTTGCAGACCACGGTATAGAAATCTCTGCTCCGAAAATTAACATCGAGCAAATGATTAATCGTAAGTCGGGTGTGGTGAAGAAAATGAACGATGGTATCAATTTTTTGATGAAGAAAAACAAGATTACTGTTTACAATGGTCTTGGGTCATTCGTTGATAAAAGTACTGTGAATGTTGCTAAAGCGGATGGTACTTCTGAACAAATTACTGGTAAAAATATCATCATTGCTACGGGTTCAAAACCAACAGTTTTACCTTTTATTCCAGTTGATAAAACAAGAATCATTACTTCAACAGAAGCTTTGAACTTGAAAGAAGTTCCAAAACACTTAGTGGTAATTGGTGCAGGAGTAATCGGAGCGGAGTTAGGTTCGGTTTATGCTCGTTTGGGTGCTAAAGTAAGTTTTGTAGAATTTGCTGATTCGATGATTCCTACGATGGATAAAACGATGGGTAAAGAATTACAAAAAGCTGTTAAGAAATTAGGGGCTGATTATTACTTCTCTCATAAAGTTACAGGTGTTGTAAACAATGGAGATGATGTAACAGTAACAGCAAGAAACTCAAAAGATGAAGAAGTACAAATCACAGGTGATTATGTATTGGTTTGTATCGGTCGTCGTCCATATACAGATGGTTTAAATCTTGAAGCTGCAGGTTTAACAACTGAGCGTGGCAAGATTGAAGTAGATGAACATACTTTGCAAACAAAAGTACCGGGAATCTATGCGATTGGTGATGTGATTCGTGGAGCAATGTTGGCACACAAAGCTGAAGAAGAAGGCGTTTTTGTAGCAGAGACTATCGCAGGACAAAAACCACATATCAATTATAATTTGATTCCGGGTGTTGTTTATACTTGGCCAGAAGTAGCTTCTGTAGGTAAAACCGAAGAAGAATTGAAAACTGCTGGAAAAGCTTATAAAGTAGGTTCATTTCCATTCAAAGCTTTAGGTCGTGCTACGGCTTCTGGCGATACCGATGGTTTAGTAAAAGTATTAGCTGATAAAACGACAGACGAAATCTTGGGCGTACATATTATCGGTGCAAGAGCAGCCGATATGATTGCAGAAGCAGTAGTTGCGATGGAATATCGTGCAAGTGCTGAAGATGTCGCAAGAATGTCTCACTCGCACCCAACTTATACGGAAGCGATGAAAGAAGCTTGTTTAGCAGCTACTGAAAACCGTGCAATTCATTCGTAATTCAAGAAAAAATGATAAAAATCAAAGGCTTGGAGGGTTGTCCCTCCAAGCCTTTTTTGTTAGCTTTGGGGAAATTAACCAAAAACAATCATGAAAACATCATCTTTAAATTTCATTTCCTTTTATAAATACACGTTTCTTTTTATAGTAACCTTATTTTTTAATGCTTGTTCAACCAAGCCAAATCAAGAAAGTAAAGTAGATTCTTCAGTTATTATTACCAAAACTAAGAAAGAAATTATTACCAGAAACAGTACTGAAAAAAGTGTAGGAATGTTTTTGGAAGATATTCTAGCTTGTGTAAGTTTTGATGGATTAGTCAAAAAATATGGCGAAGCAAATGTAAAAAAAGAAGTAATGATAGAAACTGGCGAAGGACAGTTTAAAGTAACGAAGCTTTTTCCTGATACAGAAAAAGAAGTAGAAATCTATTGGAAAGATGGCAAAGAGTATCAGCAAATTCAGGATGTAATAGTAAGAGTGCGTTTTACCAAAGATGAAAAAACTGATTTAAGCTCGCCTTGGTCTTCAAAAGATGGAATTCATCTTGGTATGCCATTGTCTGAGATTGTTCAGTTGAATGGAAAAACATTTACCATTACTGGTTTTGGATGGGATTTAGGCGGAAGTGTTGTGAGTTGGGAAGGAGGAAAGTTAGCCAATAAAAATATTAATCTTCGTTTCAATGATTTTTCTGATAATAACGGTGGATTAACAGATGCAGAATTTACGGCGATTTCAGGACAGTTAGAATTTGATGTTTTGCACGCTTCTATTAAAAAATTAAACCCTTTGGTCGATCAAGTTTCAGTTTTTATCAAGCCAGAAATCAGTAAAGATTTAGGGCAAAAAATGGTGAAAGAAGTAGAGGCAAAGCAGGTGAAAAAGTAGATTTTAGCTTTGAGAAGTGGCTATGAGCCTTTAAGATATAATTTCTATTAGGGTGTGACTTAAGTCGCACCCTAATAGAAAAATTTGAAGGAATCGTTTTTATGTGTGATTTTTATTCTTTTATTTAAACAAACTCAAAGCTGACAGCTATTTAAGTTTTTCATTCTCCAAATGCCGAGTAGCATCACGCTTTGTTTTCTTGTCGAGGTTTTTTTGTAAAGCTTCGGTGAGATTAATTCCTGTTTGGTTAGCCAAACAAATCAGCACAAATAAAACATCTGCCATTTCATCACCTAAATCTTTGGCTTTGTCAGATTCTTTTTCGGATTGTTCACCATATCTACGAGCGATAATTCTGGCTACTTCTCCAACTTCTTCTGTAAGCATTGCCATATTAGTTAGTTCATTAAAGTAACGAACGCCAATGGTTTTTATCCAATTATCAACAGTACTTTGTGCTTCTTCTATTGTCATTTTTGATGAATGGTTTTATTGAAAAAACTACCCATAAATCCACCAAACAAACAAGGTAATGGTGAAATATAAGTAGAGAATTGATTGATATTAGGAAACTTGGCTGATACACCCAATAATTGTGCAATAAAGAAACCTGCAAAAATTCCAGCCGTCAATTGTATGGCAGAAATCCAGCCTTTTTGTGGTTGTAAATAGCCCAATAATAAAGCAGAAAGTAATATGACAAAAAGTGGCCAATGTACCACATCAGCATTTAGATTTACCACAATAATGATGATGGTAGCAATTAGCGTAAAGATGGTATTTCGTATCATTTTAAACGACTTAATTCTTGTTTTTTGAATCAATAATAATGGTAACTGGTCCATCGTTAACGAGCGATACTTTCATATCAGCACCAAATTCGCCAGTTTGTATATCCTTTCCCAAGTCTTTGGATAATTGCTTAATCATTTGTTCGTATAAAGGAATGGCAATTTCTGGTCTTGCGGCTTCAATAAAACTTGGTCGATTTCCTTTCTTGGTACTTGCATGCAAAGTAAACTGACTGATTAATAAAATATCACCATTTACAGATTTTAGGTCAAGATTCATTTTTCCTTCTTCGTCCGAAAAAATCCTCATGCCAACAATTTTCTTTGAAAGCCATTCTACATCTTCTAGGGTATCTTCATGAGTAATGCCTAACAAGATTAAAAAACCTTTTTGAATACTGCCCTTTATTTTATCTTCAATTTTTACAGAAGCTTCCGAAACTCTTTGTATTACTGCAATCATTTTAAGAGTTGTGAATTGTGAATGCCAAGTTGTGTGGTTTGTTGCTTAAAGTGTTGATATTCAATTTTTTGTTATGGGAATTTGAATCTTTTCAAAATTTACAACTTAATTACATCAATAAATAAACAATCAATAAATACACGCCATAGCCCAATAAATCGTTTGTAGTGGTAATAAATGGACCTGAAGCGATAGCTGGATTAATATTAAATCTGTTCAAAGCCAATGGTGTAAGCGTACCCATGAACGAAGCTAGAAGGACCACAGAAAAAAGAGAAAGAGAGACTGTAAGTGATAAATCGACGTCTGCACCATCAACGGCAAGTGAACCGAAAAATGCTACCACTCCTGCAAGTACTGCATTCAAAAGTGCTACTTTTAATACTTTCCAAAGACGTTCGCTCAGTGGAATATCAATACCAGATTTATCAGCCAAACTTTGAACAATGAGTGAAGATGATTGAATCCCAACATTTCCACCTGTTGAACCAATCAGTGGAATAAAGGCTGAAACGGTAGCTGTGATTTGAATGATGTTTCCAAGACTTGCAATTAATTTTGCCGCTAAAAAACTACCGAACATACCAACAATGAGCCATGGCAAACGAGAACGTACCAAACGCCAAACGCTGTCATCTTCCTCAACATCTTCCGAAATACCCGTCATTGCTTGTACGTCTTCTTGAGCCGATTCTGTGATAAAATCGACCACGTCATCAATCGTAATTCTACCCAATAATCGCCCTTGAATATTCACAACTGGTACTGCTTCTAAATCGTATTTCTGCATGACATCGGCTACTTCTTCACCTTTGGCAGTTGTTTTTACAGAAACAATATTTTCATCATAAATATCAGCGACTCTTGCACCTCTTTTGGCAAGAATAATTTTCTTTAAAGAAACTCTTCCTAATAAAATACTTTCATCATCCACCACATAAACAGAAGATACGTTTTCAACATCTTCGGCTTGTCTTCTAATTTCTTCGATACATTCTGTAATTGATTGCTTAATGTTAATTTTGATTAACTCTTTTTGCATCAAACCACCCGCAGAATCTTCATCATAGTGCATCAAATCGTTGACAAAACGAGCTTGTTCTCTGTCTTTCAACAAACCAATAATGTCCTCCGAAATATCTTTGGGTTGTTCATTCAGAATATCAACGGCATCATCCGAATCCAACACATCAACGTATTCTGCAATTTCCATTGCCGTAAAATTCTTGAGGAATTTTTTACGGTCATCAGCGTCAAGATTTGTGATGATTTCAGCACCAAGCTTTTTATCCAATAATCTTACCAAATAATGAGCTTCTTCGCCTTCCAATTCATACAAAATATTGGTAATATCGGCAGGATACAATTCGCCCATTTCAGCAATGATTAACTCATTTTCTTGCTGATTGATGGCCGTTTGTATTTTCTCTAAATATTCCTTTGTGAGTTCAAAAGGAGTAAGTTCAAAAGGTTGTTGATTAGTTGGTTCCATGATTTTGTCGTCACAAATAATACTATTTGACTTGACTATATAATTTAGAGGCTGCTATTCAATAATCGGATTGTTTGCTTCTGCTAATCTAGTCAATTCCAGAAAATCAGCCACAGATAATTGTTCTGCACGTTTATTCAAAAATGGATTTTCAGGTAATTGTAAAGCTCTCAAAGCATTTCGGAGTGTTTTTCGGCGTTGATTAAAGCCCATTTTTACAATGGCTTTAAATTTACTTTCTGATACTCCTAAATCAGATACATTATTTCTTTTCAGACGAATTACACCAGAATTTACTTTTGGTGGTGGCGAAAATACTTCTGGTCCTAATGAAAAACAATATTCAATATCATAGAAAGCTTGCAGTAATACGCTCAAAATACCGTAATCTTTATTGCCCGGTTTTGAGGCAATTCTTACCGCTACTTCTTTTTGAAACATTCCTGCTATTTCTGGAACAAAGTCTTTGTAATCAAGTACTTTGAATAAAATCTGAGAAGAAATATTATAGGGAAAATTTCCAACGATTCCGAATTTTTTACCGCCGAAAAAAGTAGATAAATCTAAATGCAAAAAATCGGCTGAATGGATTCTGCCTTGTAATTGTGGATAATGTATATTGAGGTATTCTACAGATTCTCTGTCTAATTCAACAACGGAAGTTTGGTATTCGGTATGTTGTAATAAATATTGAGTAAGTACGCCCATTCCCGGACCAATTTCCAGTACTTGGTCATAACCGCCATGAAGCGACATCAACTCTACAATTTTCTGTGCTGCCTCTAAATCTCTTAGAAAATGTTGCCCTAGACTTTTTTTAGCTCTTACGTCTTTCAATGATTCTGTCGTTGGTTTTTGGATGATAAATAATGTTAAAAAGACTAATGAATTGCTTTTATTCCTTAAAATTACGCCGTTTTTTGTACTTTTAAGATAAAATTTCGTTAAAATCGAAAAGGAAAATAACCAAGAACAAAAAGCTATGCGTTGGTCTCATAAAACAAAAGAAGAATTAATCATAGAAATTCGTCACCTCAAAAAAGAATTAAGAGTATTAGAAGTCAATGAACGAGCAGGCGAAATGCAACCTTCAATGGCATCTGAACTTGAAAAAGCGGTAGAAAACCTTAATTTGGTGGGAATGGTGTTGGAGGATAATGGGACGATTGTGTATTGTAATCCTTTTTCAATCAGAATGTTGGGCTACCAATTGGATGAATTGATTGGGAAAAACTTTTTTGACGTTTTAGTACCAAGTGAAGAAAAAGTACAACGAATTACTTCTTTTCAAGACGCTATGGAAAAAGGAGGCTTGTTCGACCAAAAGGAAAGAACAATGCTTGCCAAATCTGGACAATTAAAATATGTTGAATTAAATTCTACGATTTTCAATGATGCTGGCGAAGATATTCGATATTTAACCATCATTGGTGAAGACGTAACTGAGCGCAGAAAAGTAGCAGAAGCATTGGCACGTTCAAATGCGCAATTGCAGGATTTAATTACCAATACAACCGACTTAATTCAAATCACAAGTATTTCTGGAAGGTTTTTGTACGTCAATAAATCATGGTTAGAAACTATGGGTTATGAGTCGAACGAATTAGCTTCTTTGCGTTTGAAAGATATTCTTCATCCAGATTTTGCCAATGATGCCCTTCAAAAATTTGAGAAAGTAAAAAGCGGAGCGAATATGCCCGATTTTGAGGTCGTTTTTAGAAGAAAAGACGGTCGCCGACTTTACTTGGCAGGCTCTGTAAACTGTCGATTTGAAAAAGATGTTCCAACAGCTTTTCGTTGTATTTTTCATAACTCAACTGCAAAAGTAAGAGCTGAACGTGCTTCTAAATTATATTCAAGTATTGCTCAAGCAACGATTCGTTCTACCAATTTGGATGATTTATATGTAAACATTCATAAAGAATTGGGCGAAGTAATTGATGTTAAAAACTTCTTTATTGCTCAGTACGACTCAGCAAAATCTTTCCTGTACTTCCCATATTATGTTGATGAGTATTTTGATAATAGAGTACATTTTACCAAAAGAAAATTAGGAAATGGACTGACAGAATACGCCATTGCAGCCAACAGGCCATTGATTTTGCGAGATGAAGATATTTTTAAATTGGCGGAAGACAAAACGATTTATCTCTATGGGGTAGTACCCAAAGTAATGATTTGCGTGCCTTTGCGTATTGGCAATAAAGTAACGGGAATCATCGGTTTAAAATCGTATGAACGCCAGAATAAGTATGAGCAACGAGATTTAGAATTATTGGACTTTATTTCTGGACAAGTAGCCTTAGCAATTGCTAGAAAGCAAGCTGAAGATGTATTGGCCAGAGAAACGGCTCGTTTAAATGCCATCATCGAAGGTAGTTCGCACTTAATGTGGTCGGTAAATCGAAAAATGTTATTGACTTCTTTCAATAAAGAGTATTCTCAATTAATTGAAAGACAATTAGCAGTGAAACCACAATTGATGTTAAGTACTGAAAAAGTAGGTTTTAGAATGGTTTCGTCGGCTGATAGGAGAGTACTTGAAGAAAAGTATAAATCTGCTTTCAGAGGGGAGCAACAGCATTTTGAAGTAAAATTAGATTCGGACGATGGCAATCCGAATTGGATAGAAATTTATCTGAACCCGATATTTCTAAACAATGGAATGATTGAAGAAGTATCTGGCATTGGTCGTGATATTACAGATTTAAAGAAGTATCAGCAAGATATTGTAAAAGCCAAAGATGAAGCAGAACGTTCGTTGAAAGTAAAAGAAAGATTTTTGGCGAATATGAGTCACGAAATCAGAACACCGATGAACGGAGTAATCGGGATGATTGATTTATTGAACGATACCGTTTTGGATATTGAGCAAAAAGATTATGTTCAAACCATTAAGAAATCATCGGAAACACTTCTGCACATTCTGAACGATATTTTAGATTTAGCGAAAATCGAAGCGGGAAAAATGGCTTTACATGAAGCCCCACTTGTTTTCAAAGATGTTTTTGATAGATTACAAGCACTTTTCTCACAAATTGCGGCGAACAAAGGCAATAGAATTATTTGTGAATTTGGCGAGAATTTACCTGAATTTGTCATTGCTGACGAAACTCGTTTGCTACA
Organism: Arcicella rosea; assembly: GCF_040543805.1. Taxonomy (NCBI): domain Bacteria; kingdom Pseudomonadati; phylum Bacteroidota; class Cytophagia; order Cytophagales; family Flectobacillaceae; genus Arcicella; species Arcicella rosea. The sequence continues at coordinate 61,956 of NZ_JBEUMS010000011.1, read as the reverse complement.
AATTCTTTCAAATCTTACTTCAAATGCTTTGAAATTTACTGAGAATGGAACGGTAGAAATTAATGTAAATTTGGTAGAGAAAAGAGGGAAATTCAATAGAATTAAAGTTGAAATTAAGGATTCTGGCATCGGAATTACCGAAGAAAATTTAAAAATGCTCTTCAATGCTTTCCAGCAAGTAGATAATTCAACAAAGAAATCATTCGGAGGAACAGGTTTAGGTTTAGCAATTTCAAAAGAGCTTTGTCGCTTAATGAAAGGCGAAATTGGTGTGCATTCTGATTGGGGCAAAGGCTCTACTTTTTGGTTTATCATCGAAATCAAGCAAACGGATATTAGCCCAATGATGGCTAAAAAGGATGAAGTAGCATTCCAAGTACTTGGTCATTTTAGTGATATTACGCCATACATTTTGTTGGTTGATGATAATGCGACCAACCGAAAAGTAGCGAGTGAAATCATGAGAAAAGCAGGTTGCGAAGTAATTACAGCCGATTCTGGTAAAAAAGCAATTGCTTTGGTTGAAACTTCCTTGCTTGAAAAACCATTTGATGTAATCTTCATGGATATTCAAATGCCAGAAATGGATGGCGTAGAAACGACTCATAATTTAAGAGCAATTTCTGATAATTTACCGCCAATCATCGCCATGACTGCTTATGCCATGCGTGAAGACCGTGACCGTTTTATGGCAAATGGCATGAACGATTATGTTCCAAAACCAATCAGAGCCGAAATTTTGGTTAGAAAAGTACGAGAATGGATTGAAAGAGGAAGTACTCATAAAAAGAATGTAGCAAAAACAATTGCCAAAACAGAAGTCTCTAAAGCTGAAAGTACGCCTGTAATTGTTGAAAAACCGAAGGAAAAAGTGAATACTCCAACGCTTATTTCTTTAGATGCGTTTCCTGTGCTTGATCATGAAACCATTAAACAATTGGCAAGTAGTGTTGGTGGTGATATGAGTTTTGTAAGTTCAATTCTTGAAGGATTTGAAGAAGAAGCCACCGAACAAATTCAATTGGCTATCGAAGGTTTCCATGCAAGTAATTGTAAACAAGTACAAAGTGAATTACATACCTTGAAAGGAAATTCTGGAACTTTAGGAGCTGCCCGTTTGCACGAAATCACAAGAATTATTGAAGAAAAAGCCAAGCATTGCGATTTTACTTTCTTTGAAAAAGAAATTGTGATTTTACAGGAAGAATTTGAAGCGTTTAAAATTGCCTATAAAAAGCTGTAAAAAAAAGGGTACAATGCCTCAAGCAATGTACCCTTTTTTTTAGTTTTTTAAAATAATAAAACCTTAAAAATATTAAGATTTTAAAGTTGCTAATTGTTTGATTGATGATTAGATCGAATGAACGACTTAGTGGTAATTCAAAAAAGTATGCAAAAATAAATTATTTTTTGATATTTTTAAATTTTTTAAAATATCAAAAAAACTTTGGAGCTCTAAAAGCTTGTCTTTTAATTATTTAATAAAATAAATGTGTTTTTTGCCATTAACCATGATAGAATTTATAGAGATAAGCATTAAATTAAGCGTTTCTGAATATTAAAAACTATCAATCTTTACTTTATTCAATACAATAAATTATGCGTATTACTACTAGAATTCAGCTGATGTTCATGATGTTCCTAATGTTTAGCACATGGGGAGCTTGGTACGGTCAAATGGGTAAATATCTTTTTACTGCTTTACACGCAAATGGCGACCAAATAGGAAGCGCCTATGCTACTTTTTCAATTGCCTCTATTTTTGCTCCTTTTTTTGTAGGATTAATCGCAGACCGCTACTTTTCAGCTCAGAAAGTAATGGGTGTTTTGAATTTATTAGGTGCGGTAATTTTATATTTTCTGATTCAAACAAAAGACCCTGATACTTTCTTTTGGTACATTTTGGCTTATACTTTGACTTTCGCTCCGAATTTGGCATTGTCAAGTTCAATCGCCATGAATCAAATGAAAGACCCAGGTACTGAATTTCCTCCAATTCGTGTGTTAGGAACTGTTGCCTGGATTGTAGTAACCAATATTATTGGAGCTTACGGATTTGGCGATAAAGTAACGATTTTCCAAATCGCAATGTTCACTTCGATTGCTTGGGGAATTTATGCTTTCACTTTGCCAAATACGCCACCGAAAGCTACTGGAACAGCTTCTGTTTCTCAGATTTTAGGGACAGACTCTTTTGTACTTTTTAAAGACCGTTCTTTCTCAATTTTCTTTGTTTCTTCTGTATTGGTATGTATTCCTTTGGCTTTTTATTATGCTCATGCTAATTTATCGTTGACGGAATCACACATGACAAATGTTGAAAACAAGATGTCATTAGGGCAAGTTTCAGAAGTATTATTTATGCTTTTGATTCCTTTTGCTTTGCAAAAATTTGGAATTAAGAAAATGCTGATTGTTGGTTTGGTAGCTTGGATTATTAGATTTGTGTGCTTTGGTTATGGCGATGGAATTTCATCAGAATGGATGTTGTATTTAGCGATTGTCCTTCACGGTGTTTGTTATGACTTTTTCTTTGTTACGGGTCAAATTTATACTGATAATAAAGCAGGGGAGAAGATTAAGAATTCAGCACAAGGTTTAATTACTTTAGCTACTTATGGTATTGGAATGGGGATTGGCTCTATTCTTTCTGGAAAAGTATTGTCGAATTATACAAATGGAGAAGTACATGATTGGACTTCCGTATGGATGGTTCCAGCAGGTATTGCAGCTGTAGTACTGGTATTATTTGTTATTTTCTTCCACGATAAAAAACAGACAAACTAGTAAATAAGCTCAAATTTTTGTTAGATAATTATTTGTAAAGCGCTTATTTTAAGAACTTTGTCATTGATATTCTTCATTAAAAAATATTCTATTCTTTTGTGAATATTTGAACAGTAAAGAATAGGTAATTTGATAAACAAATTCTTTAAATAAGCGTTTTACAATATATTTATAAGAAATAAAATGCCGATTTTGCTGTTGTCGAAATTAACATAGATTTCATGTTTCAGGATTTTTTTGCTCTTTTTTGATGAGTATTTTAATGTTTTTTGGATAAGCTCGCTAAACTATAATTCAAAAGAAGGAAGTTTATGAGTATTATCTATCAGTTTACTTCCTTTTTGGAAGTAATAATTCGGGACTAAAGTGGTAATTATTTACTTCCAATTATTTGATAAATACCCTTTGCAAGCTTTTATCCTGCTTTTAAGTAATTCGGATGTTTTTTTTAGAGCATTTAGTAGCATATATTTTCAAAGCATTTATATTTGTACCCTACAAATTTTGTTAGACATAATTTGTTAATCATTGAATCGATAGATATAGTTTTATAATAGAAATGTGAAAAACTAAAACTATAAGAGTATAACTCAGTATTTAACACAAGTAAAATATCCTAAAATAAGTCAACTTAAAGATAAATACTAATACTTTTTGAGCATTAGATTATTTACCCCCAGAGAAATGAAAAGAATTGAAGACAGAGTAAGAGTACTGATTGTAGAAAGAGGAATGACATTGCTACAATTGGCAACCCAATCAAAAATCACAGAGGCTACTTTACATGCGATTTTGAATAGAAATGATGCAAAGTATTCTCAACTAATGAGAATGGCGCAAACTTTGAATGTTAAGGTTGCTTATCTGACTGGAGAAACAGACTTGCCTTCAATGTCTGTAGTTCATGAATCTGAAGCTGGCTATGTTGCCCTAAAAGCTGATGATGTAATCGCTATGCAAAAACAAATTATAGAACTACAAAGCAAATTGCTTACAATTAATACTCCAAAGGATTAACTGTAAAGCGAATGCCTTACTGAAATTAATAATCAGGATATTGTGATTAATATTCTGATTATTAATTACTTATCTATTAAACTTGTCTTTCAAACGTAAGAGTGGAGATTCTATAAAACGGAATGAGAACTCACAAACTAACACCGTTAAACCAATAACCAACGTGTATAGGAGGACGTTAAAAACAGGAAGACTAAGTTTATCTCCAATAAAGTAATGTATTGCATTAATACAAAAAACTATCACTGCTGAGTGATATATATAAATCCCGTATGAAATCTTCCCTAAATAATGAATAATCGGTTTTTCAAGGTTTAAAATTGTATTTGGGTTTGCTGCTACATTGATAATGAAGTAGCAAAAGAAAATACCATGAAATTCAAGGTTGAAGCCAGGAATGTAAACATCTGAGCCTATTATCAAAAGTGTAATTGTGTAAACGATAGCCTGAGTACTTTTCTTAAAAAGAAACGATAAAATTCTTTCTTGTTTGCTGAAAACTAAATATGCTCCAATACCGCCAATTACCATTGTTAAAATCCTGAATTGACTAAAAAATAAGGCTAAATTTTCATAAATTTTCTCTTTTGTGTCTACTGGCAAATCACTTATTTTCAAGAAATAGAAAGAAGTACTTCCCACAATAATTACAAATACTGCAACAACAATTAAGAATGATTTAACAGGATTTTTTCGTTTGATAATCCAAGGCCAAATAGCATAAAATTGTTCCTCAATGCCTATAGACCAAGTTTGTGCACATAAATAAGGCGCTCTGAAAAAAACGTATCCAAAATTTGGTAGAAAAAGTAAAAAGAAAGGAAGGCGTTTGTAAAAATTAGCATCGTAATAGAAATCATCACGAAGTGGACCATTGAAAAAGGGAATTTCAGGAAAAACAAAAAAGGCAAGCAGCACGATGATGTAGTATAAAGGCCAAATTCTAAGAATCCTCCTGACGTAAAAATTCTTCGTTGAAATATCACCTCTTCTAGTTTTTTCGCTTAATAATAAATAGGTAATCAGAAAACCACTCAATACAAAAAATAAGCCTACGCCCAATTTTCCCATGTTTTTAATGATGTAAAAGCCATAGAAATGTTCTAAGCCCATCATATATCTAATTTGTTCGGTGTGATGAATGAGTACTGAAAATGCGGCAATAAAACGAACGCCATTCAAATTAGGAAAATAAACAGGTTGATGAGAATTTTGCATTATTTGGGTTATTAATTAATGGGTTTTCAAGATTCATGCTTTCGATGATGTTTAGCATTTATCTGACAATTTTATAGATAAACCATGTTTCGTTATGATTATGTGATGGATTCAACACATAAGCAATGTTATCTATAAAGCTTGGTTCAATGTTGGTATCGTATTGTAATTTTGGAAATATTTTTTTCATCATTGCTAGCCTTGCTTCCAAATCTGCCGAACCTACAATGATTAAATAATTTGGATATACTTTTTTGCCTGATTTTAGTTCATTAGGTAATGCTGCGAGTTTTTCAGGACTATCAATATCATAATAATCTAATCGTTTATCTAAATAGAAAATAGCCACTGGCTGAGATGCTTGAAAGTTTTGAATAACAAAGTTTTGTAAATCACCTTTTTCTCTAAAATAATTCATACTTTCTACTCTCGAACGCTTCGTGTAAGTTACTGAAAGAATACAAAGCAAAATTGTATTCAATACAATAAACCAATAAACTAATACTTTGGTGGTGGTTCTGAACCACGTTTTATTTTGTAAACTCTCGTAAATATCACGGAAACCAATTACTCCTAAAATTAAAAAGAAAGGAATAAAAGGTAGGATAAATCTTTCTTGCTTGTTAGGATAATATGAATGAAAGGCAAAGAAAAACAAGGAAGCTAAGAATAACATTCGTCTATTTCCTGCTTGTGTAGCTGTTTTAAAATAACCTGCAAAAAATAGGAGTGACGATAAACCTAAACTCAAACCAGCCATTGTACCAATATATCTATGCCAAGGCCCGTTCGGATAAATTTCTATATTTTTAGCATCAGCATTGAAGGTAAAATAGGCTTTGATAGACGCAATCGGATTTCCCCAGTAGATATAATCGAAAACTCCCTGTGTAAGCAAGTAAAAACCAATACAACCGAAACCAAATAAAATGGCTTTTTGCCAATTTGTTTTGCTTAATAGCCAAGTTAAACCTACAGTAAAAGGAATAAAAACGATTTGGTACCGAAATACAAAAGCGATGACAAACCAAAAAGCTGATAGAAGAACAGATTTGTTGTTAAGTTTTTGATTTACTGCGTAATAACAACCCATTAAAAGTGGTGGAATGCAAACAAATTCTCTTAAATTTCGAACCGACATAAACGGGAAAACCCAAAATACAGCCAATAGTAATCCGACAATTTTTGCATCGTTTTTATGATTACTTAATCGTTCTGTCAGTTTATAACCGTAATAAATACTAAGAAGTGAAAATAAACTATTGACAATTCTTGCCAACAACATTTTGGTTTCTGGGTTGGTTGTGCCAAACCATTCACAAATTCCAAAAATTAAGTAATGAATATAAGGATAGATTAAGCTGAAAAGATAGGCTTCGCCATTCACTAAAAAGTCTTGTGTAAAGGGCGAATCAACTTTATCAAGTAAGTTTTGGGCAAGTACAACTACTTCGTAGTGGTCGTCAGTGAAAGCATAACCTTTTGAAAAAATGATTGATAATACTCTAAAAAAAAGACCAATCAATAATATTTTTCTGAGATTTAAAGACTCTAAGTATTGTTGCATAATGTAATTGCCTAAAAATGTTTTGCAAAATTAGACATTTTACGGGCAAAAATGAAACTAGATTAAGCATCTAATAAGATTCTGAAAGTAGTTCCTTTATTTAATTCAGATTGTTTTACGAATAGTTTTCCATCATGGTAATTTTCAATGATACGTTTGGCAAGCGTTAAACCTAAGCCCCAACCTCTTTTTTTTGTACTAAAACCTGGATCGAATACTTTGCTAAGATTTTGTTTAGAAATTCCTTTTCCACTGTCTTTAATGTCGATGGCAATTTTATTGTTTTTGGTTTCGCTCAACGTAATTTTTAATGAACCCACACCACCCATTGCATCCACTGCATTTTTACAAATATTTTCAATAACCCATTCAAATAAGTAACGATTGACGTTGACCGTATTACGCTGATTGAGTTGATTATCAAGCGAAAAGACAACTTTTGTCGAAATCCTTTTTTGTAAATACGACATAAATGTTTCGATGGTTTCAATGATATTTTCAGGTTTCAATACTGGAATTGAGCCAATGTTTGAGAAACGAGTCGTGATAATATCAAGTCGGGTAACGTCTTTTTCTAATTCTTTTACAATTTCTTGGTCATAAGTAGGGTCATTTTTGAAATATTCGACCCAAGCGGTAAGCGACGAAAGTGGAGTGCCTAATTGATGTGCCGTTTCTTTTGCCAAACCCACCCAAACCTGATTTTGTTCTGAACGTCTCGACGCATCAAAAAATAAATAAGCCGCCAAACCAAAAACCAATACTACAGCCAATTGAAAAAGCGGATAATAACGAAGTAAATCTAGCAAGCGTGAATTTCCAAAATAAATATATTCTTTATGGAGTGTCATATCAAGCTCAATCGGCGGATTATCGTCCCTGATGATTTCTTGTAGTTCTTTTTGTAGAAAAGCCTGTTTTTCATCCGAATTCAATCCTTCTGGCATTTCAATATTTTTTGCAGTTAAATAGCCAGTTCCATCTTTGTGAATAATAGGAATCGTATTGTTTTCATTCGATTTTTTGATTTTTTCAAAGAAGAAGTTTACATCTTGATTTGGGTCGCTGGTCATGGTATATTTCAACGACTCGGCATATAATTCAATTTGCTGTTTTTCACGTTCTTCTAGTTTTGAAACAATTTTATCGGTGAAGTACAAAGAAAATATACCCACAATTAAACAAAAGCCCAAAAAAGCTACTTTCCACCAAGTATTACGGCTATAAATATCTACAGATAAAATCATAAAAATGTCTTAAGCAAAGGATTTTAGCGTGAAATAATCAATTTTCCACTAGTTCTTAACGCCAAATCTACTGCTTTATTTTTTAAAATTAAACGATAAAAATAGGTTCCAGAAGGCAAGTAATTGCTTGTGAAATCTTTGCCTTCCCAAATGATTTCGTTTACTCCAATTTTTATGGAATTATCAGGTCTTACCAAGGATACTTGTTTACCTTGAAGGTCGAAAATTTCAATATAAAATTCATCAGGAATACTTTCTCTAGATAATACCAAGACAAACTTCGTAAAAAACTGAAATGGGTTAGGAAATACTTTGAAAGCCATTAAAGTATCATTTGGAAGGATTCTAAATGAAATTTGATAAGGACGATTGCCAGCAAAATTCCCTGTTACATCTTGTGCTTGAACGGAAATAGTCAAAGTGTCTTTGGGTAAATCTTGTGGAAAATATTCAATTAAGAAAGTATTAGTCAAACTATCTATTCGCCAAGTAATATCATTTTGACTGAAATAAACTCTTTTGAATGCACAAGTTGGACAGTATTTTATCTTTAAATCTATGCCATTTGTATCTTTTTTAATGCGAAAAATATTTTCGTCTTTCAATCCAATTTTGATGAAAGGTTTAGAAGAAACAACTTCATATTGTTGAATTTGCCGACCGTCGAAAGTAACGGATAAAATGGGATTTATTTCGTCAGAAATTACTTTAAAAGTATAATAAATGGAATTGTTTTGATAAGATTTTTCTGGTAAAATTTCTGGATTAAAAGTAAGACTAAATATATTTTCTCCTAACCAGCCCACAGTTTGAATCGGCAAATTTACCCTGACTGAATCTTGACTTTTTAGCGCTTTTACTTTAAAGCTTTTAATCTCTTTTTTATTCGAAAATGCGTTTGTCATTACTTGTTTGACGCTAATTGAGTCGCTGAAATCTTTATTTGAAATGTTTTTGAAAGTAGCCTGAATCTTAAAATTTTCATATTCCTGTTTGTCGGTGAGTTTGTTGTTCTCTACTTCTGAAAGAATTCCTTCAGGAAGGCTTTGATAATGCACAATTAGTGATTTTAATTGTGGTGATTTTTCCGAGAAATCAGTGTTTTTCAAATGAATAATGATTTTTAAGAAGGGGAATTCTTTAGCATTAATATTACTGATATTGAAGGTTTTTTGCTGAATATTTTCGGCTAAAATGCGCTCTTCTCCTTTTAGATTTACTCCTAAAATATTATAAGAAAATGTTTGTTGCTCATTTTTTTCAACATCAATCAAAACTTCGTCCCATTTTGAAGCAACACCAATAAGTGGAGAAGTAATTTTTCCTGTATCAAAATTATCCTTGATGGTATAATTCTCTAAGTTTAAAATCTGTGTGTCGCCACGCTTATTAACATCAGGAAATAGTTCTAATAAAGCCTTTTTTGCTCCTTTTCTACCGATAACTAGAAAAGGAGAACCTTTTGTTAAACGCTTAATTTTATTGGTATCAACCCCAATTTCAATAAAATTTTTCCTGAATTCATTCGTCCAATTTTGGTATTCTAAATGTCCTGAATTCCAAAGTATTACATAATTTCCAGACTCGGTAGCCGTGAAATAATCTTTTAAATCAGTAGAATATTCTTCTGTTGAAAGATAATTGACGGCATAAGGAGCATAGCCACAAACCAAACTTGGAATGACGGCGTAGGGTCGCAAAGCTCGGTTGAAAGCCACAGCATTAAGGTTAAACCAAGGATAACAAACGCCATCGCTAATCAAAATTTTATCATTCAATATGACTGAATTTGCTCTGTGAGAACGTGGAACTCCGCTATTTGTTCCATAGATTTTAGCTGATAAAGTAATAGAAGAAGTATGAAATTCCCATTGTGTATTTTCCAAATAAATACGTTCATCAGTTACTGATTTTGATAATTGTGGAAAGCTAAATTGAGCAAAACCTTCTGAGCTATTTTTTAGAAAAAGAAAAGAATTTTCTATCCAAGTATTACCTTCTGTTTTCACTCGCCAATAATATACAGTACTGTCTTTTTCTAAGATGTTATGTTTGAAAGATAAGAAATTTTGATAAGGTAAAATGATACTTTTTTTATAGGCAGAAAGAAATAAATGATTCGTGTCTATTTCAAAAATGATATTTGGATTATCTGCCTTAAAAGGTAATTGTAATTGAAAATCAATGATTTGTTGGTTGGTAATGCTAAAGTTTTGAGGATGTAAAATGCTAATAGTTTGCGCTGAAAAATTGTACTCTAGTACGGAAGTGTTATTGTTTTCTTGGAGTTCTGAAATATGATTATTGTAATCTACTATTACTTCAAAACGATTGGTTCCAACACTTGGAAATTTGTCGTTTGGGATTTTAAAATAGACAGTATCTTGATAAGAAATTTCTTTCAAAAACGTATTTTCAAAAAGTACTGTTTTCCCATTTGGAAATGTTCTTTTTACTTGAATGTTCAAAGGGTTTCTGTAAACTCTACCTAAATTTTTAATGACAATTCCGATGCTTAAAGAGTCTGAAAGTATAGCTGAGTTTTCTTCCTGATTAGGCAATAAAATTGCAGTATTATCAATAGCAAAATCGGGTTTACTTGCAGGGAAAAGTACGATAGCAGGGTCACCTTGTAAAGTGAATTGCTGTGCATTCGCCAGTTCAAAAGCTGAGTTTGGAAATCTTTTCAAATAACGATTGATGCTGGTTTGCATAATTGTTCCAAAGGCTTTGTCAATATAAATACTGTCTTGAAAAAGGGTTTGAAATAACTCGTCGGAATATGATTTTAAGCTAAAAGAATAACTCAAATAACTATGAGCCAAAAACAAAATTGCGCCCCGTTTGGGCGTGTTTATCCAATCTGTTCCAAAAGAATTTTGTGAGGCAAATAAATCGCCAGCATTGCAACCATTCACCAAAATAAAAGGATATTTTCCTTGATTTTTGTAGCCAAATAAATCATTAGAAACATAACCAATATCCATATCAGTTTGCTGTGAAGCCGAATGTCCAAACATCGTAATCATTCCCACACCTTGATTTACTTGTTCGGTAACGTTGATGAATTCAGTTGGATTGTCAGTCTTTTTGGCAAGTAATTGTACTTGCTGTCCGAGAAGTCCGTTCTCACTAATTTCCTTCAATTCAGTTACATAATCTTTAAACGTGTTTAGTTCAAAAACACTCCTTCCACCAGACATCATTAAGGATTTTTTTCGCCAAAGTTCATTCATTGCTTGAGCTTCATGTTCTTTTACTTTCTCTAAATAATCTAAAACTGTTTGCGGATTATTAGTAGCTAAACGTCCGACTGGAATGTTTAATTGGTCATCGTTGAGATTCATCCCAAAGGGAATATCTCCACAAGGAAAACCCCAAGTTGGCACTAAATCTAATTGGTAGTCTAATGAATTTTTCCGTGCTTTTTGTGGATAAGTAGCAGTGCCAATGATAAAACAGAATTGTGATTTTTCCGTGTTTTTCATAAAAGCTAAAAACCGCTGAATTACCAATGGGTTTTTATCGCCATAAGTAAAATAATTATATAAAAAATCTGTCGTTACGCACAAAGTATCGTGTTTTCCACCTTTTTCAGAAGCTCTATAATTAGCATATTTTTGAGCTGATTGAAGTAATTTTTGATGTGTAATAATTAAGAAATCGGCTTTTCTTTTTGGCAACTCTTTAAAGAATATTTGTTCAATTGCATCAGGTTTTTTGATTTGATTACTTACCAAAATGTGTTGCCCATTGGTTTGAAAGATAAGAGTAGAATCGCTTTGCTGAAAATCAATTTTAATTGGATGAAATTTATTGGAAATGTCATAGACAAAAGCGTTTTTGGGAGGATTTTGAACAATAACCAAACGCTCTGTTGATTTGTTTGTCGGAAAATGAAAAACCTTTTCATTCAAGCCTTTCATTTGGAAATCTTGTGGATAAGTAATTTTTAGAAATGAGACTGAGTATTGGTCATTCAATTGGCTTGAAAGAATGGAAATTTGATTTTTATCTGCTTCAAAAGCTATTTCTTTTTTATAAAGTTGAGTAAAGTAATTTTCAAAAAATAAACTATCTACAAGCTTGTTATTAAGGCTGATTTGTAAATCATGTTGCCCTTCCGAACGCCCTGAAAAGAGTATTTCAATCTTTGGTTTGTAAGAACTATTTTTTATAAAATTTTTAAGTTGAATATCAAGATTATGTTTGGTATTTGGTTTCTGAATTTCGCCAGTCCAAGCTTTGCCAAAGCCATAATTACTATTCAAAATACCTGATGCAAGTGAAGCGCCAATTGGTTCTGGCTGACCTTCAGAAAAGGAAGAAGTAAATACTTGTAAATCTTCCTCTAAATGAAATTCTTCTGGTTTTAGATTTTTAAAAGGAGTTTTTTCTTGGATAGATATTCTTTTATTTTTCTGATTATCAATACGATAAGTAATAAAATAAGAAGCCGTATCTGAAAATAAACTATAATATGAATGTGGTTGAGCATTGCTAGGTTGATACAAAAGTGAATCTAAAGAGCCATCATTGTTTTCAGCGTAAAATGCTATGAAATCATTTGCTTGAAACACAGTAGAATTATTATGATGAACCGAAATAGCTACTTCTTTTCCATGCCTGAATATTTGTATTTTTTCAGGATTTACGTTCTCAGGAAAACCTGATTTCTGTAGTGCTTCAAAGCTAATTTGATGAATTCCTTTTTGGGTGATTTTGAGCTTAAAATATTGTTGCTGAGGATTAATCCATTCATTGCCAATTACTTGCGCAGAAATGTCTGAATGGAGAAGATGTAAAAGAAGTATCAAAAATATTAATACTGTCTTGTAGATTGTAGCTAATTTTCTCATATTTTTATCAGTAGAATTCTACCCTAAAATACTAAAAAATGACTTATCAATTAATCTCCTCTTATAATTTTTCTTTTGTTCCAACATCGGGATTCAATTTTACTCGATTTTTCTTTAACGAAGCAGAACATTTACGCCAACAGGGTGGGGAAGAAGTATATACTTTTTACTGGAAAAACCTTGATAGTCAATTGTTTATAGCTCGTTTTTCGGTCATTATTTTAGAGGAGAAAGGTTTTAGTCCTTTACGAGCAACTTTTGGTGGAATAGAATTCAGTGAAGAACTTTCAAATGAATCGCTTGCAACATTTATTCAGTTAGCTTTTTGTTCTTTGTCAAAACTTGAAAGTGTACAAATTACTTTTTGTCCAGAAAGTTATCTTAGCATGAATCAGCGAGAAGCAATTGATTTTTGTTTTGAGAAATTATCTTTCAAACATTGTATTGTTGACCAAAATTTTGAAATAGCGATAACTGATTTAAGTTTTTACGAAACCCTCAACTCTTCTCGGCATAAACAACTTTTGCGAAAAGCGGTGAAGAATACTTTTTCCTTTCGGCAAGAAAAAGAACCCGATTTAGCATTAATTCATGCTTTTATTACTCGGTCGAGAATGAGGAAAAATAGGAAAATGACGATTACTTTAGCGAATTTGAGGCGAAGTTTTGAGCTATTTTCAGACAATTTTCAAATTTTTTCGGTCATTGATGAACAAAAAATGATTGCTGTTGGAGTAACCGTTAAAATTACAGATGAAATACTTTACACTTTTTACTTGGCAGATGATGAAGAATATTTGAAATATAGCCCAACAATATATTTAATTTCAGGTATTTATGAATTTTGTCAGCGAAACAATTTTAAACTATTAGACCTCGGAATCGCTACTGAGAAAGGTATTTTAAACGAAGGATTAGCTCAATTTAAACAACGTTTAGGAGCTAAAAAGTCCCTCAAAAAAAGTTTTTTGTACAATTTTGAAAATAAATAAAAAATATTTGTGATTTGATGAGTCCTTTTTGTCAAAATTCTCGTATGTTCATTTTAAGAAGTAAAATTTTTGTCTTTAGCGGGCAAAAATTATTATTTTGGTGTGTTAGTGGCAGTATGGCGAGTCTCCTTGAGGTTCGCCATATTTTTTTTGCTTGTATTTATTAGCTTAAAAAGTGTCGTTTATTCGGTTTTCGTTACAAAATTTTGAGAAAATCATTTTTTCCAAAAGAAACTTCTTGATTGCTATATCTTTTCAAACATTCTGTGCTTCTTTAACTGTTTTAACAAAATCATGTATTATTTTAACAATTGAATTAACTTTGCAAAATATTCTCCAAAAAATTAATCTGCTTAGTCTTATTTGGAGAGATTAATCAAAATATTTGAATAAATCAGTTTAAAAAATATGCAAAATTTTTTGTCGGTCAAAGATGCCGTTGATGTGCAAGCACTTGTAAAAGAAGCTCTATTATATAAGAAAACTCCTTACGCAGATAAACACCTTGGTAGAAATCGCACAATGGGGCTTTTGTTTTTTAACTCAAGTCTTCGTACTCGTTTAAGTACACAACGTGCTGCGCAAAATTTGGGTTTGGAGCTTATGGTAATGAACGTCGGACAAGATAGTTGGGGTTTGGAATTTGAAGATGGTGCTATTATGGATGGCAACAAAGCTGAACACATCAAAGAAGCAGCACCAGTTATTGGGCAATATTGCGATATTGTTGGTATTCGTAGTTTCCCTGGTTTGACCGACCGTGAAGAAGATTATTCAGAAAAAGTAATTAGTCAATTTGTTAAAAATACTGGTCGTCCAATCGTAAGTTTGGAATCGGCTACTCGTCATCCGCTTCAGTCTTTAGCAGATTTAATCACTATTGAAGAATTAAAAACGAAGCCACGTCCTAAAGTAGTTCTTACTTGGGCACCACATGTAAAGGCATTGCCACAGGCAGTACCCAATTCGTTTGCAGAATGGATGAATGCGGCAGATGTTGATTTCGTCATTACTCATCCAGAAGGTTATGAATTAGCACCTGAATTTGTAGGAAATGCAAAAGTGACGCATAATCAAGAAGAAGCATTTAAAGATGCCGACTTTATCTATGCAAAAAACTGGTCTTCATATACTCAGTACGGACAAATATTGAACCAAGACCCATCATGGATGGTGACGATGGAAAAAATGAAATTGACTAATAATGCTAAATTTATGCACTGTTTGCCAGTTCGTAGAAATATTGTTGTAGAAGATGCCGTATTGGATTCTCCAAATTCAGTAGTTGTTCAGCAAGCTGGAAACAGAGTATGGTCTGCACAAGTAGTTATGAAACAGATTTTGCTCAGTATCATCAAAGAAGAAAGTCCTTATTTATTTTAGCTTTTGTTGAGGAAACGTTTGAGGAATTCCGAAAGCGTTTCCTTTAAAATAATATGAAATTAACAGTTGTAAAAATCGGTGGGAACGTTATTGATAATCCTGCTTTTTGTAAACAATTTCTAAGAGATTTTTCAGATATTCCTTCACCCAAAATTCTAGTGCATGGCGGTGGGAAAATTGCTACACAAGTTGCTGAAAAATTGGGCATTGAAACGGTAATGGTAGAAGGTAGAAGAATCACCGATAAAGCAATGTTAGATGTTGTAACAATGGTTTATGGTGGTTTGGTAAATAAATCGTTAGTTGCTCAAATGCAACATTTCAGTGATAATGCAATTGGTTTGACGGGTGCAGATGCAGGAGTAATTTTATCGCAAAAACGTTTGGTTAAAACGGTTGATTATGGCTTTGTTGGCGATATTGAAAAAGTAAACGGTACTTTTATTGATAGTTTGTTACAACAAGGTATTGTACCTGTTTTTGCTCCGCTGACTTTCGATAAAGAAGGAAATATGCTCAATACCAATGCTGACACGCAAGCACAAGCTATTGCAGTAGCGATGACAGATGCTTACGAAGTAAACTTGGTATATTGTTTCGAGAAAAAAGGAGTATTATCAGATCCAGAAGATGATGATGCAGTGATTGCAGTTTTGAAACCTGAAGACTACGAAAAGTATAAAGCAGCAGGTGTTATCAATAAAGGAATGATTCCGAAATTAGATAATGCTTTTAAAGCATTGGCAGATGGAGTTTCGCAAGTAACGATATGTCATGCAAAAGAAGTAAAACTAGCGGTGAAAGACGGGGTGGCTGGAACAAAGATTATTAAATAAGCAATTCGACCTTTTCAAAGAGGTTAAATTGCTAAATAGCATTGTAAAGCCATTATTTAAAATTATTTTTACGAAAATAAAATCTAAGAATAATGAACGTTACATTTGAAGTAAATAGCCAAGCTGAATTGGAAAAACTATTTTTACTGTTCAAATCATTTCAATTTGTGAATGTAAAAGTCGTTTCATCTGAATTGAAAGGCAATACTTTGATTACAAAAGGAAATAAGTCTCTCAATCCGAAAGATTTATTTGGTATTTGGAAATCAAATCCACGGTCTTTAGAAGAGATTCGTAGTGAAGGATGGAAAAGAAATTGGGAATAAGGAATGGTACTTTGTGATACAAATATTTTCATAAGTGCTTTTAATGGTAGGCAAGATACCATTGATGAAATGGACAAAATTGGTTTTGAAAATATTGTGATTTCATCAATTACTTTGATGGAACTTTATCAAGGTATGAAGAACAAAACTGAACTTGTCCAAATGAAGAAAAAAATCAAATATTTTGATGTAATTGATATTGATGCTGAAACCTCTAAATTAGCTACAACTTTGATTGAAAAATTCAAATTAAGTCATGGTTTACAAATTCCTGATGCTATTATTGGTGCTACTTCTGTAATTCATCGTATTCCTCTTTTTACATATAATCTAAAAGATTTCAACTTCATTCCTAATTTGGACTTGTATGAAATCTAATGTTTTTATTAAAAAACTCAAAAATGCACAGTAAAGGACTACTTTTTGGCATTGCTACAGGCGATGCTTTAGGCGTACCTGTAGAGTTTATGAGTCGTAAACATTTACAGGCAAAGCCCGTAGTGGGTATGCGTGAATATGGAACGCATCATCAACCAGCTGGTACTTGGTCGGATGATAGTTCGATGTCTTTCTGCTTAGCTGAACAATTGATTGAGGGCTATGATGTAGAATTACTCGCTAAACGTTTGTGTAAATGGTATGAGTTTAATTATTGGTCATCTACTGGAGCAATGTTTGATATTGGTGTTTCTACTCGAAATGCCATTGATAAAATTTTAAAAGGTGTTTCTCCTTATCAATCAGGCGAATGCGATGATTATTCTAATGGAAATGGTTCTTTGATGAGAATTTTACCATTGGCTTTTTATCTGAAAAATAAACCAATAGATCAACGTTTTGCAGTTGTCAGAGAAGTATCAAGTATTACTCATGCGCATATTCGTACCATTATTGGATGTTTTTTTGCCGTTGAATTTGTAATAAATCTTATCAAAGAAGAAAATAAATTCAAGGCTTATCACGAAACTCAAAATACTGTTCGTGATTATTTACATTTGATTCAAATCAAAAATGCTGAAATAGAACTTTACAATAGAATTTTATTTGATGATATTTCAGAGCTTTCACAAGATGAAATCTTCTCTTCAGGTTATATTCTTCATACTTTAGAAGCAAGTCTTTGGGCATTTCTTACTACCGACAATTTTCATGATGCCGTACTCAAAGGCATTAATTTGGGCGACGATACCGACACAATCGGCTCGGTTACGGGCGGAATGGCTGGTTTGTATTATGGTTTCGACCAAATTCCAAGCGAGTGGATTAATCAATTAGCTCGTAAAGACGATATTTTTGAACTTGTAAATCGATTCTCAAGATTCGAATAAACGCTAATGGTTTTTGAAACCAAGTCAATTGTATGACCTTACAACAACAACTCACTCAAGATGCCATCACTCTTTTAAAACAATTGATTGCAACACAATCTTTTAGTCGTGAAGAGCAACAAACAGGTGATATTCTTGAAGAATTTTTCAGAGAAAGAACAATTCCATTCCGCAGAAAAATCAATAATATTTGGGCAAGAAATAAGCATTTTAATCCCGCTTTACCAACCGTATTGCTTAATTCTCATCACGATACCGTAAAACCGAATCCTTCTTGGACATTGAATCCTTTTGAACCTTTGGTGAAAGATGGAAAACTCTTTGGCTTAGGAAGTAACGATGCTGGTGGTTGTTTGGTAAGTTTATTAGCTACTTTTTGTTATTTTTATCATAGAAGTGATTTAAGTTTCAATGTGCTTTTTGTGGCTTCTGCCGAAGAAGAAATTTCGGGTGTAAATGGTTTGGAATTACTCTTGAAAGAAAACGACTTACCAGAAATTTCCTTTGCCATCGTGGGTGAACCTACCGAAATGCACTTAGCCATTGCCGAAAAAGGTTTGATGGTTGTGGATTGTACCGCTCATGGAAAAGCAGGACATGCAGCCCGTGAAGAAGGTGATAATGCCATTTATAAAGCGCTTCGTGATATTACTTGGATTCAACAATATGAATTTCCAAAAGTATCGCCTGTGTTGGGGAAAATGAAAATGTCGGTAACGATTATCAATGCTGGAAAACAACACAATGTAGTGCCTGATACTTGTTCTTTTACAATTGATTGTAGAGTAACCGAACAATATTCTTTGGAAGAAACTTTGGATACAATTCGTCAAAATATTGAATCGGATGCACAAGCTCGTTCTATTCGTTTGAAACCATCTTCGATTCCTTTGGAACATCCAATCGTGCAAGCTGGCATTCAATTGGGAAGGACTACTTATGGCTCGCCGACTACTTCTGACCAAGCTGTGTTGGATTGTCAGTCGTTAAAATTAGGACCGGGGCATTCAGGTCGTTCGCACACTGCCGATGAATTTATTTATTTATCTGAAATCGAAGAAGGAATAGATTTATATATTAAAATGTTAGGTGAAGTAATCATTGCCCGATAGCTATTTTAAACTCTAAAACAATGTCTCAATCATCATTTCAAAATCGACTAACTTCGGCAGACGTTTACCGTGGCTTTGTGATGTTTTTAATGATGGCTGAGGTTTTGAGTTTTGAAAAAGTTTCAGAAGCTTTACCCCAAAGTACTTTTTGGCAATTTCTTGCTTTCAATCAGTCCCATGTAGAATGGATTGGTTGTTCTTTACACGATTTAATTCAACCTTCATTTTCTTTTTTGGTGGGTGTAGTTTTGCCTTATTCGGTGGCGAATCGCTTGCAACATCAAGAGAATTTTACCAAAGTATTCAGTCATGTACTTTGGCGTTCTTTGAAACTGATTTTGCTGGGTATTTTCCTTCGTTCGCAGTGGAAAGAACAAACCAACTTTACTTTTGAAGATACACTTACCCAAATTGGTCTGGGATATTCTTTCTTATTTTTATTGAATTTCCGTTCTCAGAAAATTCAGATTACTGCTTTAGTGCTGATATTACTTGGTTATTGGTTGGCTTTTGCTTTGTATCCTTTGCCCGATGCTAATTTTGATACCACAAGTGTTGGCGTTGCTAAAGATTGGTCGCATCACTTATCAGGATTTGCCGCTCATTGGAATAAAAATACCAATTTAGCTTCTGACTTCGACCAATGGTTTTTGAACCTTTTCCCAAGAGAAAAACCTTTTGTTTTCAATGGTGGTGGCTACGTTACTTTAAGTTTTATTCCTACTTTAGGTACGATGATTTTAGGGCTTTTGGCAGGAAATATCTTGAAAGCCAATACTTCATCTAATGAAAAATTAAAGACTTTTATCATTTTAGGTATTAGCGGTTTGGTGTTGGCATCAATCTTAAATGCTCTTGGAATTTGTCCGAATGTCAAAAGAATCTGGACGCCAACTTGGGTGATTTTTAGCGGAGGTTGGTGTTTTCTGTTAATGGCATTTTTTTATTGGACAATAGATGTACTTCAAAAAGGGAAATATGTTTTTTTCTTCATCGTCATTGGTACAAATTCCATCGCTGCTTATATCATTGCACACACTGTTGATTCTTACATTGCAAAATCCTTATTGATACATTTTGGGAAAGATTATGCCACAATTTTGGGTATTCCATATCAAAGCTTGGTGCAAGGAACATTAGTTTTAGGTTTTGAATGGCTAATTTTGCGGTGGATGTATCGCAAAAAGATATTTATTAAGGTTTAAACGAAATATAAAAAATAAAAAATTGAGCAAACTCTGGCAAAAAGATAATGTTTCGGTAAATGAAAAAATTGAAAAATTTACCGTTGGGCGTGACCCCGAATTTGATGTACTTTTAGCTGAATTTGATGTGTTGGGTTCTTTGGCTCATACGCAAATGTTAGAAAGTATCGGCTTGCTTGAAAAAGCAGAATTAGCCGAAATTCAGCAAGAATTAAAGGCAATTTACCAAAGTATTCAAGCAGGTGATTTTACGATTGAAGAAGGTATCGAAGATGTGCATTCGCAAGTAGAATTGATGCTGACTCGTAAATTGGGCGAAGCTGGTAAGAAAATTCACTCTGGACGTTCGAGAAACGACCAAGTTTTGGTGGATTTAAAACTTTTCACTCGTACTCGTTTACAAGAAGTAGCAGAATCTTCAAATCGTTTGTTTGAATTATTGATTACTTTGAGTGAAAAATTCAAAGAAGTATTATTGCCGGGTTATACGCATTTGCAAATTGCCATGCCTTCAAGTTTTGGTTTGTGGTTTGGGGCTTATGCCGAAAGTTTGGTGGACGATATGGAAATGTTGCAAGCCGCTTATCGTTTAGCAAACAAAAATCCACTGGGTTCTGGTGCTGGTTATGGTTCATCATTTCCTTTGAACAGAACCATGACGACAGAATTATTGGGTTTTGATAATTTGCATTACAATGTGGTTTATGCCCAAATGTCTCGTGGAAAAACTGAATTATTTGCCACAACCGCCATTGCTCAATTTGCTTCGACGCTTTCAAGATTAGCGATGGATATTTGTTTGTATAATTCTCAGAACTTCGGTTTCATTAAATTACCCGATGAAATGACGACGGGAAGTTCGATTATGCCACACAAGAAAAATCCTGATGTGGCAGAATTATTAAGAGGAAAAACCAATCGTTTGAAAGGACTTCCTAACGAAATAATGTTGGTAATGGGCAATTTGCCTTCGGGTTATCATCGTGAAATGCAGATTTTGAAAGAAATTTTAATGCCTGCTTTTGATGAAATTTTGAATTGCTTAGACATGACTTACTTCATGCTTTCAAATATTCAAGTAAAAGAAGGAATTTTGGAAGATACCAAATACGATTTATTATTTTCGGTAGAAAGAGTAAACGAATTAGTGTTGCAAGGCGTACCTTTCCGTGAAGCTTATAAAATTATTGGTAACGAAATCAATTCAAATACTTATACGCCTAACCGTGATTTAAAACACAATCATGAAGGAAGCATTGGCAATTTGTGCAACGAACAAATTTCAGCAATGATGCAAGAAGTTGTTGGAAGATTTGGTTTTGAAAAAGTACAAAATGCCATTGATGACTTGCTGAAATAGAAAACTTTTCACCTCAATGAGATAAAAAATCATTGAGGTGAAAACTAATTGAAAAGTAATGGCGTTAATCTGGAAATCACTCATTAACATTGGAAACAAATCAAACCCCACCCAAAAAAGATTTTCGTGCATGGCTCAAACGCTTAGGTTGGGCAGGTTTTTTCTTTTTCTTGATTAAAGGATTACTTTGGTTAATTGTACCTTATTTAATTGCTAAAGGAATTTTTTAGTTGTGAATTAGTGAATGAGTGAGTTAGTGAATTGTGATTTAGTGATTTTTATTTTTCAGTTCTAAAATCCTCAAATCTCCAATAAAAACCTCCCGGCATCTTGTTTCTTGCTTATTTCATCTTCAAGTCTTAAAATCCTCAAGTCTCCAATAAAAACCTCCCGCATCTTGTTTCTTGCTTCTTCTGTCTTACAGTCCTTAAGTCCTCCAGTCTTCAAGTCCCCCCAAAAATCTAAATCTCAAACAAAGCCTTAATCGCTTCCCCAAAAGTACCGCCAGAAATCATTTTACTTTGAGCTTTATCTTTCATCGTAATTTGAAATTTTCCATTAAAGTGTTTCTCTATTTCTTTGATTTTCTGAATATTAATAATATTTGCCCTACTAATTTGCAAAAACTGATTTGACGGCAATTTCTCTGCAAGAATAGAAATTGTATAGCTTGTCAAGTATTTTTGTCCATCAAGTGTTATCAGAAATACATACTTATCGTCAGCCTCAAAATGACTAATATCTTGTAAATCAATCAATAAAATCTTACTGCCAGTTTTTACCGAAATAGAACTGATAGCCTTTTTTGGTTTCATCGCTTCAATCATTTTCATCAGATTATCATTAAATAAATTCTCTTGATGATTCGTCTGCTCCACTTTTTGTACCACGTTCGACTGCCAAAGCATTAGTTTTTGAACCGTTTTGTCCAATCTTTCATGTTCGATGGGTTTCAAAAGGTAATCAATAGAATTTTCCTCAAAAGCCTTAATAGCGTACTCGTCGAAAGCCGTAGCGAAAACTACCAAAGGCATAAAAGTAAGCCGAGAGAGCATTTCAAAACCCGTCATCACAGGCATTTCAATGTCTAAAAAAATCAAATCAGGACGAAGCGTTTCTACCAACGAAAGTCCTTCTGCACCATTATTGGCTCGTCCGATTATCTCAAAAGTATCTGTATATTTGCCCAGCAATCTTTCAAGGCGATTGATAGCTAGTTTTTCGTCGTCGATAAGGATTGTTTTAAACATAGATTTTTCACACGATTTGCCAAATCGCTGGTTAATTTTTGATACACACGATGTGGCAAATCGTGGGAAATGCGATGATAGAAATATATTCAGAACGATTGAAATTAATTCCTTTAGATAATGATTTACTCACACTCTGGTTTATCCAAAGTAGAGAAAAAATGGAGCGACAATTAGGTCTGAATCCGTCTAATTGGCAAATTGAAGACTTTTTTAAAGCCGAGACATTGGATGCCTTAGTAAATTTTTGGCTACCGATGACGGCCGAAAATCCTGATAACTTTTTTTGGTACACCAATTGGGAAATCGTTTTAGTTGCCGAAAACATTTCAATTGGTGGAATCGGTTTTGCTGGTTTTCCAGACCAAGATGGCGTAACGATGGTTGGTTACTTTATTGATGGAAAACATCGTGAAAAAGGTTACGCAACCGAGGCAATAAACTGTTTGATAGATTGGGCAAGCCTTGAGCCATCTTTAAAAACCATCATTGCCGATACACCATTTTTTAATTTACCTTCACAAAACGTACTTAAAAAAGCAGGTTTCAGAGAATTTGGCATTGCCGAAGTACACCATATCGAAAAAATGCAAGTTAAAAACTGGAAATTGAAAGTACGATAGCTTTTTTAGCTGTTAGCCTTGAGCTACGAGCTACGAGCTACGAGCTTTGAGCTTTTTTTAATTAATGCTTGCACAAAGCTCATAGCTCAAGGCTCAAAGCTGGGAGCAAGTCCACTTAAACTGAGTTCTAATACAGTATTTCCGATTATCAACTCAATTTGACTGAGCTTTAACTCAAATTTATTGAGTACTGACTCAGTTCAAGTGAGTAGGTACTCGGATTTTATGAGCTTCAATACACTTTTAGCGAGCTTTAACTCCATTTCTCTGACTCTTAACTCAGATTTTGTGTATCACAAGTCAGAAAATGTGTATTAGCATACAGCTTTTCTGAGTTAAGACTAAGTCTTGAGCTTTTTAAATTAAGGTTCGCTCAAAGCTCATAGCTCACAGCTCAAAGCTAAACCGAGCTAACTGGCAAAGTAATAATCACCACCTTTTCAGGCGAATTGGTCAATTCCATCGAAGCCGTTTCGCCTGAAAGTAAGCGAAGTTTATCTTGAATAGACTTCAAACCATAACCCGAAAAAATATTATCAGGAAAAGGAACACCGTTATCAAAAATCTTAATGTTTAAGTTTTCCTTTTCTTTGCTTACTTTAATTTTCAGAACACCTTGTCCCGCAATTTTTGAAATCCCATGTTTGATGGCATTTTCAATAATGGGTTGGAGTAAAAATCTTGGAATTTTATATTTTCTAAAAGCTTCATCTTCAAATTCTACAGAATAAACCAATCGCTCGTCAAAACGAATTTTCTCAATTTCCAGATAAGTTTTTACAATTTCTAATTCATTTTCTAACGTATCATAATGTTCTTGACTTCTCCCTGTAGAATAGCGATAGAATTTTGAAAGATTCAAAACCATGTGTTCAGCTTTATCAGGGTCATCGTGTACCAATGAAGCAATTGAATTCAAGGAATTATACAAAAAATGAGGATTGATTTTGGCTTCGAGTGCCTCTAATTCTGCCCGAATTTTCAGGTCGTTTAATTGTAATAATTGATATTCTTGTTCGGTCATTTTGATGAGCCTTGTGCGTTCATGCGTAAACCAATAGTAAATAATATTTGCGCCAAGTAATGGTCCCAAGACGAATAATGCGTCATAATTATCTCTTGAATAATTGGTGATTTTTGTAGGGATATCGTCTTCAAAGAATTTGTAAAGCAGTGAAAAACTAAAGAATTTTAACACTGCCGAGAGCATCGTACACAATGATAAAATGCCATGACGAACCCAAATAAATCTGCTAAAAGAACCAAATTGGATGAATAACCAGCATAAGCCAATCATCATTGTAGCATCGTAAATATTACTGTAAATAATATTGATAATGAAATCTTTGTATTGATTTTTTCCTCTGATAATGCCAATGATGAAGTAAATATGCCCATTGAATGCCATCACTGTGAAAAAACTCAGTAACCAAAAACGACCCCAAAAACTTGATTTTAATTCCTTTGCCATAAAAATGAATGACGGCTTTTTACACCGTCATGATTCATATAAGATTTTATTTTACTTGCAGGCTTTTGCCATTTCTTTGATTTGTTCTGCTCCCCAATTTGGATTAATTGGGCTTGTTGCTTTGAAGTTAGCGAATTTTTCTAAAGCTTTCTGAATTTCAGGACAAGCATTTTTGGCTCCGCCACCAAATTGCTCTGGTGTATAAAAAATCATTTGCGCTTTTAAAGAATATGCTCTTGGGTTTTCAGGATTAATACTTTTTGCTTTAGCAATTGCTCCTTCAAAAGCCGAACCATATTTCATAAAACGGGCTTGACCATCTACCGAAATTCTCATCATGGCAATTTGCGCTTTTAATACTTCTACTTCATCCTGATTACTTACTTTTTGTTGTGCTAATTTTTCGATAAAAATATCGGCTTTATCTAAATATTTATCGATTTCGCTACCGCTTTTTTGTTGCATGGCAATTAAAGAGTATGTCAAACTTGCGTAATAATTTGGTAGCCATTCTGAAGTTTCAGAACTGGCAATTCTTTCAAATTTATTGGCTACTTCTTGGTACGAAGTCAGGTCTTTTGCTTGTCCTAATTGACTAAGTGTTTCGCCCATTACTTTGTAAAAACGTTCGTTGTCAGTTGCTTTAGCAGTGAAAAAAGTTAATGCAATTACGATAGTTAATAATAGATTTTTCATGATGATATTCGTTTATTTAATGTTTAAAGATTTCTTTTTTGATGAATCAAAGGTATTTTAAGATACGTTTTGAATGAATATAATTCCGACGAACTAAGTATTTCAAGGAGTGAATTGTCGTTTCTTTAGCGTGAAAAATATTACAGTTCCCTTAATTTTTACGCATATCTTCTGGCAATACTTTTTTCTTTGAAATAGTGATAAAAGTACCAATCATAATGGTGCGGTATGCCGCTGGTCTTACTTCTGTGCGAGTTTTTCCGTCTGCTGAATAACGATAATTATAGATATTATGAGTACCCAAAATATTATCAACCGAAAAGTAAACCACCATAAAATTCCCTTTGATATTGGTCAAGTAATTTATCCAAACGCTAGTGTTATGAACATCTGGAGTACGATCTGACAAGAAAACTGGATTATTCGGATTGTAATATGGGCGACCACTCGTGAAAGAGTACTTTCCAGAAACTGTCATCATCGGTTTGGCGATGTATTGTTTGTAAATGACATTCAAATTATGGTTTGAAACAAAAGTTGGTTGTGTTTCTATCAAGTAATTACCCGACAAACGTTTTGAGTCGCAATAACTATAATTCACCCACAATTGTCCGTTTTTAAAAGATTTATTATCACGGAAAAAGACATCAATTCCTTGTGCAAAACCTTTTCCTGTATTGTCGGTTCTACCATTCGGAAAACGTTGAGGGTTTGCATCAAAATAGTTTTCTTGTTCGGCATATTCACGGACTAAATTCGCATACTTTTTATAATAAGCCTCAACCCTGAAAGTACGATTATCTTTGATAAGCTGATAATTCAACACTGCATGTGTAGCCTTTTCGTAGCCAAGCGTTTTGTTGTAATAATAATATTGAAAATCAGGGGTTTGGTAGAAAGTACCACCAGCCGCTGAAATTTGAGAGTAAAGTCCAGTTTTATAAGCCAAAGAAAATCTCGGAGCGACATTAAAGCTTGAAGGCAATGAAGAATGTTCGGCTCTGATTCCGATTCTTCCAGCCAATTTACGAGTTAAGTAAAATTCTGATTCAGAGAAAATTGCTTCAAAATTATCGGTTAGTCGGTATTGCTTTTTATCGCTTGCCACTTGTTCTAGTTTCAATCGATATTGAGCGATATGTCCTTCTGTACCAAACAGAATATTTGAATTATTATCAAATGATTTTACCAATACTGCTCTGAACTGAGAACGCTGTTCTGTTTTTTCAAAAGCATCAGTATTTACACTTAATAAATCTTGATTGTAAGAATAAGAAGCTCCCGATTTCAAGACCCATTCAGCATTTTTGTCTAAAGCTTTTTGATAAGTACTTGTCAGTAAAAGATTGTTGTTTTTTACACCGAATTTTGAAAGAGCAAGATTTTGTTCAGTATTTGTAAACATCATTCCTGATTCACTTTTTCCATAGATTGCATCTATTTTAAAAGAGGCATCTGCGGAAGGTTTCACACGATAGGAACTAGCAACATTAATTTGTTCAGGGATTTTTATCCAATCTATATTTTGCGGATAGATTTTAAACAAAGGAGTAAGATTATTGTAAGCAATCGTTCCGCTTATAGAATGCTTTTCCGCCAAATGAGTATAACCCGAAGAAATTTGTGCCAAATTCGCATTGACAGTATAGCCGGATTCTGTGGCTAAATCAGTAGTATTCATCAACAAAACGGCCGATAAAGCCTGTCCATATTGTGCGGAATATCCACCTGTAGAAAATGCAGAACCTTTGAATTGAAAAGGAGAGAAGCGAGAACGAGCAGCAACATCGGGTGAAGAAGTATTATACGCATTTTGGACAGTCAAGCCGTCAATTAAAATTTTAGATTCTTGCGCCGAACCTCCTCTTACAAACATTCCTGTAGATTCTCCGTTTCGTTGTGAACCGGGTGTAAGTAAAGTCATAGTTTGCGTAATATCTGCTCCGCCACCCGCAGTTGTAACAATATCTAAAGGTTTGATTAAAGTGGTTTTCTTTTCGTCCGAAGCCTCAAACGTACCAGCAGTTACCGTAACAGTATTCAATTCATTGGCTGATTCTTTGAGTTTAAAAATCACTTCAATGTTTTTTTGATTCATTACAATACTTTTACTGAAAGTATCAAAGCCCACGAAAGTACAAACAAGTATTTGTTCGCCTTTTTCATTACTGGTAAATTTGAAATTTCCATCAGCATCGGCAGTTGCTCCATCATACGAACCTTTTAATGAAATATTTGCACCGGGCAAAGTCTTACCTTTTTCGTCAAGTACTTTGCCTGTAATAGTAGTTTGTGAAAAAACTTGCGTAGCGATAAATAAGAAATAGAGGATTAACAGATAAGTAAATGTTTTCATCGTCGTGTTGTTTAATTGATGATTCAAAACAACTTGAAAATGAATTTTTATTGAATTGTTTTCCGACGAAATGATGATTATAATGGATGAACTCAGTATTTTTAGGAGGGAATTTTTAATAAAATACTACTCAATGCCTTTTAAAATTAACTTATGTTGTTTTACTATATTAAAATGGAGTCATTTATTTTATAATAATCAATCCGTTAGAAAACTAATCACCAACAACTAATTTCTAATAACTATTTAAATATTTGTAATGAAAATCTTCAATCACAAACTAAACATAGAATTGATAGTAGGTACAGTGGCGATTCTGACCAGCGTAATTTCTATTTTTATTTATCTCGAACAATTAAAAATGTCAAGAGAACAACAAAAAGCCTCTGTATATCCATATTTGTGGTTTGAAGGTGGAGTTTATGATAATAACGTTTTTCATTACGAAGTAGATAATAAAGGTGTTGGTCCAGCTTTTATAAAAAATGTAGAAGTTTATTATCATCAAAAGAAATATGATTCTTTCTCTAAATTATTCACTTCAGAATGGGTACGTATCAATGGAAGTAATTTTAATAAATTTCCTTATTATTTTGATGATTTAGAAACGGGAAGTGTTATGAAAATCGGAGAGGAAAAAGAATTGTATGTTCTGAAAAACAATCAAATATTAGCCCAACATCTGGGTTATCAAGTAATGAATGATTCATCTTTTCATTTTAAAGTTTTATATGAAGATGTTTATGGCGGAAGGTTTTTGAATTACGATAATAAAATTACAATCATAGAAAAAAAATAAATGCTTAAACTTGCGACTTTGTCTATTTAGAGTGTCTAAACCTTACTTAGAATAGACTAAATATAAACTATAATCATTAATAATAATCACTATTAAAGCGATTTCAATGATTTAGGATTTTAAGATTAACAATTGATAATAAATGACAAGTTTTTTACCGTATAATAAGAAAAAGATAATTCAAATTTGAATTAACAAGTTATTGTTATAAGTTTGTTACTAGCATTTAGAATAGTTTTTATTTAATTCTTTCAAGTGAAGATTAATGTAGCGTTTTGTCAGACTGGCTAACGTGAATATCTATAAATTCAAATAGGTTTTTAGTAAGAGGAGTTTTTCTCTTTGAGCTCAAAACCATATTTTGGTGTGTTAGTGATACATTTTGGCGAACCTTAATAAGGCTCGCCAAATTTTTTTTATGCCAATCTCAGTTTCTTCTCTCTTTTTATTCTTCAATCTTTTACCATTTGTAATTATTTAACTCCATTTATCTAAATAAAAAAATATTTTACCATAGTACCTTGCATGGCATAGTACCTTTTTATATCTTTGTTTCAACATTAAGCTATAAGCTTTTAGAGATGAAGCAAATAGACAAAAAATTACTCCCAGCAATTACGAACGATTTTAAACAGAAATTAAAAATATGGATTTAGAAAATGCCAAAGTGCAGATGCGGAAAGGGATTTTAGAATTTTGTATCCTGCACATCATTTCCCGAGGAGAAGTATATGCTTCAGATATGTTAGAGGAGCTGACTTCCGCCAAAATAATGGTTGTGGAAGGAACGCTTTACCCTTTGCTTACTCGGTTGAAAAACTCAGGACTGTTAGACTACAAATGGGTAGAATCGGTATCTGGTCCGCCAAGAAAATATTATATTCTTACTGACACTGGTAAAATTTTCCTTGAACAATTCGGAGAAACTTGGAATGAACTTCAAGCTTCTGTCAATCAAATTATTCACGAATCTTTTCATCATCATAACAAAGAGTCAGAAGAAGAAGGCGTTTAACCAATCCTTTAAAAGCCAAATAAATATTTAAAATAGCATCTGGGTATTTCACTCATATATTCATTCAAACATGAAAAAGACCATATCAATCAATATTGCAGGCATAGTTTTTCATATCGAAGAAGACGGCTTCGAGCGATTAAATGCCTACCTGAAATCCATTCAGAAGTATTTTGCTTCTTATGAAGGTTCAAAAGAAATTGTTGCAGACATTGAAGCCAGAATTGCTGAAAAATTTTGGACAAAACATAAAAGTGAAGATTCTCAAGTAATTACACTTGAAGACGTAGAAGGTTTAATAGCTTCTATGGGTTCTGTTTCTGATTTTGCGGCAATCGAAGAAGAAGAAGATTTTGCAGTAAACGGACAGAAAAATGAAGAGACTAAAGAAGAAAAGAAACAAGAATCTTCTCAAGAAAAAACTTCAAGTAATTTTGAAAACTTCAAATACGAACCACGTGACCGTAAACTTTATCGTGATACTAAAAGAAAATTATTAGGTGGTGTTTGTGCAGGTTTAGCTCATAATTTGGGTTTTGACCCACTTTGGATTCGTCTAGCGTTTTTGTTTTGCTTATTAGGAATTGGTCCAATCACAGCCGGAATTTTAAGTGGAATTACTTTTGTATTGTATATCGCTTGCTGGATTGCTTTCCCTGCAAATGCCATTTTAGAAGAAGATGAAAGAATTCGTAAATTCTATCGTAATCCAGACGGAAAAGTAATGGGTGGCGTAGTGAGTGGTATCGCTTCTTATACAGGTTGGGATTTAGGAATGCTCCGTTTTGTATTTGTATTAAGTATTTTCCTTTTTGGTTCAGGTATTGTTTTGTACTTGATTCTCTGGGCAATTGCACCAGAAGCAAAATCTTTAACAGATAAAATGCAAATGTCAGGCGAACCTATTACACTTGAAAACATTGAATCGAACATCAAGCGTACTTTGCATTCAGAAGATAAACCTGAAGAACCATTGACGAGATTATTGTTATTGCCTTTTAGAATAATTTCTCAGGTATTCAAAGCGTTAGGACCCATCACTGTATTTTTAGCTTCTGTGGCTCGTATTTTCGTTGGTGGTATGATGGCTTTTAGTGGAGTAGTATTTATCATCGCTCTTTTCTTCTCGCTTTTTGTAGGTTTAACGGCTTTAGAAAATGCAAATGTGTATATCGGTGACCATTTTCCAGTAGGTTTAATTGCTCGTGATGCTTCTCCGATATTGTTTTTGGGTGGATTTTTAGCCTTGGCAGTTCCTGCCTTTTTGGTAGCTTGTGCAGGTGTTTCGTTGGTGATTCGTAGAAATCTATTTACACCCATTACTTGGCAAAGTTTGTTAGGCGTATTTTTAATTGGTTTATTAATTACAATGTATACAGGAGTAAAATATGCCAAGAATTTCGCTAAAACTGCTTCTATTGAAGAAAATGTAACGTTCAACTTTGATAAGAGTACACCAATTTTTGATGTTACAACAACTGGATTAGACCAAGACTGGGAACCTTCTGTAGAGCTAATTGGCTACGATGGAGCAGTTATTAAAATTGAGAAAATTTTCAGAGCAGATGGTGTCGATAAAAAAGATGCTGAAACCAATGCAATGGCTGTTACTTATAATATCATTCAGAAAGACTCTATCTTGAAGTTTGACGACAGATTTGAATTCAAAGACGATGCTCATTTCCGTGACCAAAGAATCAGAATGAAAGTTTATATTCCTTATGGAAAAACATTCTCTATGACTCGTGGATTTGCAAGTTTTGTGGATAATGATTTTGATGGAGGATATTTTGACGAAAGCAATGGCGATTTATTTAAAGGTTCTATCTGGAAGATTACAAAAGAAGGAGATATTGTTTGCGAAAACCGTTTCCCAAAAAGATATTCTGACAATGATGATGACGAGTCAAATTATTTTCCTGATGGAGTAGCAATTCAGACTTTACCATTAAAAGATTTTGAAAGTCTAAAAGTAAATCTTAGTGGAATATCGAATGTTTTGGTCAATCAAGGCGATGAGTTTAAGGTTGAAGTGAGCAGTGCTGGTGAAAATGCCCTTGAAAAATTAAAATATACAGTGTTTGATGGAACATTGGTTATTGATGCCAAAGACGGACAAAAATCAAGTGATATTTATGATATTCATATTACAATGCCTAGATTAAAAGCCTTTGCTATCAAAGGTGGAGTAGGTACTAGTAAAATAAAGAATTTTGATGGAGAAGAGCTTTTTGTTGACCTTGCCAATGGTGCTAAACTAAAGATTAGTGGAAACTATAACAGATTGAATGCTAAACTAGATAATGAATCAAAATTAGAATCATTTGATTTAGATGTAGTATCTGCTACTTTAGAAGTAAAAGGTACAGCTTCTGCGGAAATCAATGTCCGTGAAAAACTAGAAGCTAAAACCATAGGTTTAGGCTCAGTTCGTTATCGTGGCGAACCTTCTGTTACTCGTTCGGTACAAGAAGGTGGTTCTATTGAAAAAGATTAAGATTGAAAATCATTGATTGGTCAGCATCAAAAACCTTTCATAAAAAAATCAGTCTTCTTGCAACCTTTGTACGATAGATTGCATCTCAATAGAAAATACTATAAACAACAAAGACATGAATACTAAAACCTACTTTCGTAACACTTTACTATTGAGTTTTTTATTGGGAATTACTAATGTAATGTTTGCTCAAAATACAAAAGAGTATTCGTTAAAAGGTTTTGATAAGTTAGATATGGCAAGTGCTTTTGTAATTGATGTGAAATACGGAAATACTTACAAAGTACAAGTGGATGCTGAACGTTCAGAAGACCTTGAAGATTTGGATGTAAGATTAAGCGGCAGTACATTGATTGTGAAGTACCGTGACAGCAAAGGTTGGAAATGGAATAATAATCGTAAAAGAGTAAGCTTTACGATTGTGATGCCAAATCTGAAACAAGTTGATTTTTCTGGTGCAACAAAGTCTAAAATTTCAGGTTTCAATGATTTAGAAGACGTTACTTTGAAATTCTCGGGTGCTGCTAATGCCGAAGTAAATATCAATGCCGACAAAGTAAATTTAGATTGCTCTGGAGCATCTAGGTTGAAATTGAACGGTAAGACCTCTAAACTAAACTTTGATCTTTCTGGTGCAAGTAATGTTGATTCTTACAATTTTATAGCAAGAGATGTTGATGCCGAAGTTTCTGGCGCAAGTTCTGCTAAAGTAAATGCAAGCAAAACTTTAAATGTAGAAGCTAGTGGAGCTTCTTCTGTAAGATATAAAGGTCAACCTTCTGTCAGATCTGATGTTTCTGGTGCTTCTTCAGTAAAAAGCGCTGAATAAATTTACCAGTAATTAAAAACTAAGCCCGCAAGCGTTTCAGAACTCTTGCGGGCTTTTATGTGTTAGCCAACAAAGAAAATGTTTATTTAAAATTTATGCAACACTACGACTTGATTATTATTGGCGGTGGACCTATCGGCTTGGCTTGTGGATTGGAAGCGCAATCGGCTGGTTTAAATTATGTGATTTTAGAAAAAGGCTGTTTGGTGAATTCCCTGTATAATTATCCATCTAACATGACTTTTTTCAGTACTTCTGATAGACTTGAAATTGGAGATGTTCCTTTTGTTTCTAATAATGCCAAACCTACTCGTTCAGAAGCTTTAGAGTATTATCGTAGAGTTGCTATTCACCGAAAATTGCATATTAAACTTTTTGAAAGCGTTGAACAAATCAGCAAGAGTAATCAAGAAAGTGATGAAATTAATTATAAGCTGAAAACAAGTAAAGCCGAATATCAAACTCAGCACATTATTATTGCGACTGGTTTTTACGATATTCCATATTTAATGAATGTGTCTGGTGAGGATTTACCGAAAGTAACACACTATTACGAAGAACCACATTTTTATGCTTTACAAAAGGTTGCCGTAGTCGGTGCGAACAATTCAGCTGTTGATGCAGCCTTAGAAACATGGAGAAAAGGAGCGGAAGTAACCATGATTATCAGACAAAGCGAAATTGGAAGCAGAGTAAAGTATTGGGCAAAACCAGATATTGAAAACAGAATCAAAGAAGGTTCTATCAAAGCTTATTTCAATTCGGAAGTAGCGGCTGTTCGTCAAGATGAAATAGACATCAAAACGCCAGAAGGTATCGTTACTATTCAAAATGACTATGTAATTGCGATGACAGGCTATCAGCCTAATTTAGATTTTTTACGAAAAATAGGTATTACTTTATCAGACGATGAAATCTTGAAACCTACTTATGATGAAGAAACCCAAGAAACGAATTTGCCAAATATTTATTTAGCAGGTGTAATTTGTGGAGGAATGAATACGCATTCTTTATTTATTGAAAATTCAAGAATTCATGCGGTAAAAATTTTGCAAAAAATCACAGGGAAAGAAATTCATCAACCTAATTATTGATTTATTGTTGAGTGTACAACTCAAACTACGATAAAATACCACATAAAGAAGGTGAGAAAATAGGTTAATTCAGCATCAATTTGTCTTGCCTTCACTTCAAAAAATGCTCAATTTGAGGCTTCTTAAAATTGAGTCCTAAAATAATTGTCATTCACCGACACACTTCTGTATTTGGTCGAAAATAGTCATAATCTAAGAAATGGCTATGCAATTTTTGTGTTGTAACGTTGTCTAATGCTTGATTTTCCTACTTTTCCTTTTATCTCAAAATCAATCCATTTGTACTTTTTTAATTTATTCAATAAACTATTTATCCCAACTTTGTTTCTAGTTACAGAAAAGAGCGAACATTATAAAATTATATTTATGAAAAAATTATTATTATCCCTAACGTTAGTCAGTCTTATCAGTGCTAATCTTTTCGCCCAGTTTCCAGGTGGCGGAATGGGCGGAATGGGTGGCGGACGTAGCAGAGAAGCTACCGCAATTCCCGGAACAGCTCAGGCAGCACCAAAAGGCTCGGCAAAAATTACTGGTTATATCATTGATTCAGCAGCAACTAAAGCCGTTGAATTTGCCAGTATAGCATTAATCGCAAAAGCAACGAATAAACCAGTTGACGGAACAGTTTGCGACGATAAAGGTAAATTTACCTTGGCAAAAGTAGCCACTGGCGATTACATATTAGCGATTACTTTCTTGGGTTATCAATCTAAAAGAGTAGAGGTGAAGATTGTCAACAAAAATGATGACATCGATTTAGGCGTGATTAAATTAAGCCAAAAAAGTGAAATTTTACAAGAAGTTACTGTAGAAGGACAACGCTCTTTAATTGAAGACAAAGTTGACAGAATGGTTTACAATGCCGAAAAAGATGGAACTAACAAAGGCGGTGATGCAACAGATGTTTTAAGAAAAGTACCTTCATTATCGGTAGATTTAGACGGAAACGTTACGCTTCGTGGTAGCCAAAACGTTAAGGTATTGATTAACAACAAACCTTCAACAATTGTAGCAAGTAGTGTTGCAGATGCTTTGAAACAAATTCCTTCAGATATGATTAAGTCGGTTGAAGTAATTACTTCTCCTTCGGCTAAATATGATGCAGAAGGTTCTTCAGGGATTATCAATATTATTACTAAAAAGAATACTTTACAAGGTTTGACCTTGAACTTCGATAGTAGTGTTGGTATTCGTGGTGGAAATATGTCATTGAATGGAAACTACAGAAAAGGTAATATGGGCTTTTCATTAGGTGGTTTTGGTCGTGCTAATTACAACGTAAACGGAGATTTTGTAAACGAACAATTATCAAAAACTAATGGCGTATTGAATGGAACAAGTACTACACAAAGTGCAGCTACTCGTAACAATGGATTATTTGGTTCGTACCAACTAGGTTGGGATTGGGACATCAACAAAACTAATTCGATTACAGCTTCTGCTCGTTATGGTGCAAGAAATCAAAATACTTTTCAAGATGCTCTATCTACTATTATCAAAAGAGCTGATGGCACAAGTACTTCAAGTATTCGTGATGTAGAAACTAAAGATAATTCAGGAACAGTAGATTTGAATGTTGATTATACACACCTTTTTGCAAAACCACAACAAGAATTCAGTTTGTCAGCTCAATATAGCCGTAACGACCGTAAAAATAATTTTACAAACATCATTCGTGGAGTACCAGATTCTTTGAGTCGTATTACAAATATCAACCCAAGCTATAATCAAGAAGCTACTTTACAAGCTGATTATCAATCACCAATTGGTAAAACACAAATGATTGAATTTGGTGGAAAAGGAATTTTCAGACAAGTAAACAGTAATTTTACTCAGATTGGAAATAGCGGTTCATTAGATTATGACCAAAACATTGCGGCATCATATTTTTCTTATACTTTAACGACGAAGAAAAAATATAGCTTCAAAGCAGGTGGACGTTACGAATACACAACTATCAACGCTATTCAAACAGCTGAGGGTGGAACTAAAACTGATATTAACATTCCAAGCTATGGAACATTCGTACCAAGCTTCAATGTCTCTAAAAGTTTGAAAGGTGGAACTACTTTGAAATTGGCTTATAACCGTCGTATTCAAAGACCATCATTACAATTCTTGAACCCGAACCGTAATGCTTCTAACCCTTCAAATGTTACAGAAGGTAATCCGAACTTATCGCCAGAGTTTACGAACAATTATGAATTTACAGTAAATACTTTTTTCAAAAATACATTCTTGACTACCGCATTGTTTATGCGTAATACAACGGGTTCTATCCAAAGTATTCGTACTAACGAAGTTGATGCACAAGGAAAACCATTCCTTTTAACAACTTTCCAAAACATCGGTAATGAAGATGCTTATGGGATGAACTTATTTGGAAATGTAAATATTTCAAACAAATTCCAATTGGGTGGAGGAACAGATGTGTATTATTCTAAATTGAATAACAATAACCCGAATCCACTTTTAAATGCTAAAAACGAAGGTTGGGTAGCAAGTTTTAGAATGTTTGGTAGTTATAACCTGACAAAAGGCTGGGGCTTACAGGTATTCTCGTTCTACCGTGGTCGCCAAGTACAATTACAAGGTAGCCAAGGAGGTTTTGGAATCTATAGCTTAAGTGTAAAGAAAGACTTCTTGAACAAAAAAGGAAGTATTGGTTTAGGTGCTGAAAACTTCTTTACTCCTGGCGGATTCAAAATTAACAACAGCATTGAATCATCAACGATTTCACAAACAAGTACAAATACTTTACGTAACATGAACTTCAAAATTAACTTCAGTTACCGTATTGGAAAAATGACTTTTGATGCACCGAAGAAAAGAAAGAAATCTGTGAATAACGATGACTTGAAAGACGGTGGTGGTGATGGCGGAAATGGCGGTGGCGGTCAGCAACAACAACCAGCGGCAACTCCAGCAGCAGGTGGCGGTCGTCCGAGATAAGCCAATAATTTTTTAAAGAGTACAAAAGCGACTTTGAGCAATCAAGGTCGCTTTTTTTATGTCTGTATGTTTAGCTTCCAAAACAATCGTATAAGTTAATTGTCTATCATCAAGTAACAGAAATTATTATATTCTTTTAGTGAAATATGGCTTGTGAATTGATTTTAATCTTGATAAAATACAAAAAAGTCTATTTTTTTAGAGTAATAAGTACTTGCTATGTTATTTCGACGTGCTTGAAAAACAACAAAATTACTTTGAAAAATAATATAACAAACAATAATATAATCCATTCTTTTGAATAAATATCCATTGTTTTGCTTCTCTGCTTCAATCAATTTTGCAAGGTGAAATTTATAATATTTCAATATTTTATTTTACTATTTCGATAATTTTCTAATTAACATTTAACTATTATAAAACTGTATATGAAGCAATTATTACAAAAAAGCAGAAGAATAGCTTATGGTTTTATTCTTTTAGCTGTCACAGGGTTTTCGACCTTTGCCCAAAGGTCGGTTACTGGTAAAGTAACAGGAAGCAATAATGAAACACTTGCAGGAGTAAGTATTTTTGAAAAACAGTCTAAAAGAGGTACAACAACGGCATTAGATGGTACTTATAAAATTGATGTTCCTGCAAATGCGGTATTGGTATTTAGTTTTGTGGGTTTCAAATCTCAAGAAGTTGCTATTGGTAATAAAACCAATGTAAATGTAGAATTGGCTGTAGATGTACAAGCCTTGGAAGAAGTAGTGGTTGTGGGTTATGGGCAAGTGAAAAAGAGTGATTTAACTGCTTCGGTTTCGAGTATCAAAGGAGATGTAATCAAAGAATTTCCAGTTTCTTCATTAGACCAAGCCTTACAAGGTAGAGTTGCTGGGGTACAAGTATCGCAAGCTTCTGCTGCTCCGGGTGGTGGGCTTTCGGTGCGAGTGAGAGGACCGAACTCAATTTTGAGTGGTTCAGAACCATTGTATGTAATTGATGGATTGCCAATTTATCCAGACAATAATGCACTCGGAACTGGCGGAAACAGACAGCCTTCAAACGCTTTGGCGATGTTGAACCCGAATGATATTGAATCTATCGAAGTATTGAAAGATGCTTCTGGTACTTCTATTTATGGTTCAAGAGGAGCGAATGGTGTGGTGATGATTACGACAAAACGTGGTAAAGAAGGAGATGGGCGTTTGACCTACGATGCGTCGTATTCTATGCAAGATATTGCTAGAAAAATTGACTTGATGCGTGCGGATGATTACATGAAGTACATCAATAAGCTAGAAGTTAGCCAAGGAGGAGCAGGACGATATAGTGCTTCACAAATAAGTGCGGCTGGAGCTGGAACAAACTGGTTGGATGCAGTGACCCGCCAAGGAAATATTCAAAGCCATCAATTGACATTTGCAGGTGGAACAAAAGGAATGAGATATGCTTTTAGTGGAAATATACTTGATAATCAAGGTGTTGTTATTAGTACTGATTTCAAACGTTATGGATTTCGTGTAAACTTAGATAATGATTTCTTGGGCGGAAAAGCTACTTTGAGTAACAGTTGGTCGTACAGTCATTTAGAATCAAGTAATGTACCGACTGATAGAGGTGGACCAGGTGGTTTGATTATTACCGCACTTGGTTTAGACCCAACAGTGGCTATTTATGACCAAAATGGAAATTATAACTACCCAAGTTATGATGGTCGTTTTAGCATTAATCCAGTAGCCGAAGCGAAACAAGGTTATGACAAAGATGTAACGAACCGTATTTTCGGTACTTCTGGAGTTACTTTTAGCATCATCGAAGGTTTGAAATTTAAGACAAGTATTGGGGTTGATGTGGTAAATGCCAATCGTAAATCGTTCTACAATAGTTTTACTCGTTTGGGTCGTCAAAATGGACGTGAGTTAGATAAATTCAATCGTAATCTTACGAATTTATTGAACGAAAACTTACTGACTTATACCAAAACCTTGAGTAAAGGACACAATGTTGATGTAACTGCAGGTTATACCAATCAGCATGAAATTAACCAGTATGATGCAGCTTCTTCTTGGGGTTTGCCTTCAGACGATGTTAATTCAATGAATTTGCAAAACGGGGCAAAACCACAAACGCCATATTCTGGAAGACAAGAATGGAATTTAGAGTCATTCATCGGAAGGGTAAATTATTCTGCTTTAGATAAGTACTTATTAACCGTAACTGTTCGTAGAGATGGTTCTTCAAAATTTGGACCTAACAACAAATGGGCAACTTTCCCTTCGGCAGCAATTGGTTGGAAAATCGCTAATGAAGAATTCTTCAAAAATTCTAAAATTTCAGAAGTTATCAACGATTTGAAATTGCGTGCAAGTTATGGGATTACTGGTAATTCAAATATTCCTCCTTATCAATCTGTCTCTGGTTTAGTGCCTTTCAATTATATTTTTGGAGGACAATTGGCCGCTGGTTATGGTGCAAACAATATTGCAAATCCAGACTTAAAATGGGAATCAACAGCGATGTTGAATGTTGGTCTCAATACTCGTTTATTGAATAATCGTTTAGACTTAGCCGTTGACTGGTACAATACCAAAACTTCTGATTTATTACTTTACGTTTCTATCGCTCAAAGTACAGGTTTCAGTACTGTTTTGTTAAATTCAGGTTCATTGACCAACAAAGGAGTTGACTTTGAGCTCAATTACAAAGCCATCGACAAAGGAAGTTTAAAATGGGATATTGGTGGAAATATTTCATTCGTAAGAAACGAAATTGCTGATTTAGGAAAAAGTACTCCATATTTTGCAAGCAGCCCGAGTGGTCACTTAGGTATTGATGGAAGTTGGGTAGAAGCTGGAAATCCAATTGGTGTTTGGCGTGGTTACGAGTACGCTGGTTTATTCAAAACGGATGCAGAAGGAGCGAGCTATTCAGCCAAAGCGGGTTATCCGAAATACACTGATGTAAACAACGATGGAAAATATACTTCGGATGACTACAAGATTATCGGCAATCCAAATCCAAAATTTGTGTGGGGTTTGAATACTTCATTGAAATACAAAAACTTTGATTTAGGCGTATTTTTTAGAGGAGTACAAGGTAATCAAATCCGTAATCTTCAACAGTCAGAAATTGGTGATGGTGTTCAGAAAATCAATCAGTTAGCTAATATTCTGACAGATTCTTGGAGTTCAGAAAACCAAAATGGTACTCGCCCTGTGATTGACGGAAGAAGAGATTTTATTTCATTCCGTAAATCTTCATTCTTTATTCAAGATGGTTCTTTCATTCGTCTTCAAAATGTTTCATTGGGTTATAGAATTCCTGTAAACAATAAATTTATTCGTTCGGCAAGAGTATCAGTAAGTGGACAAAATTTATTCTTGATTACGAAATACAAAGGTTTTGACCCAGAAGTAAACAATGGCGGACAAAGTAATTTGAATCGTGGAGATGACTATGATGCTTATCCAAGAGCAAGAACGATTACGTTCGGTTTAAACCTTGGTTTTTAGGCTTTTATCAAAATTAAATTTTACTGTAAATTAAATTCTTAGCAATATAAGAAATGAAAAATTTCATCTTAAAAAATACAAAATCACTCCTTGCTTCGGCCATTATGTTGTCGGCAACGGGATGTTCGGATTTGAAAGAAAATCCAGATTTTATTAATCCAAGTACTTTTTATCAATCAGCTAAAGAACTTGAATTAGGCGTAAATGCTGTTTACGACGACCTTACGATGGGCAATGGCGATTGGTTCAATCACTTTTACAATCGTTATGTATTTGAATGTTTGGTGGGTTATCAAGTAGGTTGGGAGAAAGGTCCACTTCAATATAATTTAGGAAATATCAGTGCTTCTGATGATTACATCAATGCTTATTGGCAACAGTGCTATCGCTCGATTGACCGTGCGAATAATATCATCGAAACGGCTGATAAAATTCAAGATGTAGCCAATGCTGATAAAGTAAAGCGCATCAAAGCAGAAGCTCAGTTTTTAAGAGGTTTTTACTATTATGAATTGGTAAGATATTTTGATAATCCTCCTTTGAAAATTACTTCAACGCAGAGCTACAACGATTTACCAAGTAATGATGGCGGAAAACAAAAAGTACTTGAACAAATCTATGCAGATTGTAGTGCAGCAGCAAGCGTATTACCTGCTTCATATTCTGGTACTGATGCTGGTAGAGCAACTAAATGGGCAGCAAAAACATTGTTGATGAAGGCTCAATTATGGGGACAAAAATGGGCCGAAGCTAAAGCTACTTCTGAAGATATTATCAACAATAGTGGGCTAACTCTTTATGCAGATTTTGGAAGTAATTTTGATATAAGCCATAAAAATCAAGGAGAAAGAATTTTTGAAGGACAGGCTTCTGCCAAAGTAAATTCATCAGAATACACTAATAGCTCTGCACACTTTAACCCTGAAGATTTTCCAAGTGATTTAGGTGGCGCTGGTTGGAGTTGGCTAAGTGCGACGAAAGATTTCAGAATGTCTTATAAAAGTTCTGATAAAAGAATTGACGCTACTTTTATTGAATCGTATCCAACAGGACGCACGGCTAAAAATTCAAAAGGAGAATTCCCTATTGTAAAATGGAGTGAAAAAGCAGATTATAATCTTTCTCGTTTTGGTGGATTAGTTGACCCGAATGCAAATCCAAACAAACCAGAAGAACTGATTTTTAGTAAAGCTTGGTCGGGCAAATTGGTGGAAATGAACACAAACTGGTCAACAACTGAGAAAAATACGATTTATTTACGCTATGCCGATGTTTTACTTGGTCATTCGGAAGCTTGTAATGAAAGTGGACAAGGTGATGCTTTTGCAAGTATTAATAAACTACGTGACAGAGCTGGTTTAGAACCTTTGAAAGGACTTTCGCAATCGGCTTTGAGAGATGCGATTGTTGATGAAATTATTCATGAATTTGCTTTTGAACAAGTGGGTTATCCAGAACTTCGTCGTAAAAGTAAATTTGGAGGAAATCCAGATTATCTTGGAGCGTACATCAAACGCTATTCTGATACTTATAAAGTTGGAAGAACTGTAAAAGCCAAAGATTATGTATTGCCGATTCCATTGATTGAAATTCAAGGAAATCCGAAAGTGAAACAGAACATCGAATGGCAATAGTTTTTGATTGAAAATAATAGTTTAAACATTCCAAATCTTCAAGATTTGGAATGTTTTGTTTTTGAAAAGTGATGTTCACTCAACCGCTATTTAAATTTGAACTACCTCAATGAAGAGATTATCAGTACTTCTCCTTTTGTTTTTTTGTGCTTGTCAACCTGAAAAAGGAAAGTTTTTTACAGTAATTCCTGCAACTGAAAGTGGAATTTCTTTTCAAAATACGGTTGTTGAAAATGATTCTTTCAACCTGATTGATTACTATTATGTCTATAATGGTGGAGGCGTTGCCGTTGGCGATATTAATAATGATGGTTTTACCGATGTGTATTTTACAGGAAATCAAGTAGCCGATAAATTGTATTTGAATTTGGGCAATGCTGAAAAATCATCTTTCAAATTTGAAGACATTACCGAAAAAGCGGGGATTAAAAAAGGAGGTTGGAGTACGGGCGTAACAATGGCTGATGTCAATGGCGATGGACTATTAGATATTTACGTGTGTAAATCGGGAAATTATCCATCTTCTCAACGAGCTAATCAATTATACATCAATCATTCTAGCGGAGGAAAAATTGCTTTCACTGAATCGGCAAAAGAATACGGTTTAGCCGATACAACTTTCAGCAACCAAGCCGCCTTTTTTGATTTTGATAAAGACAATGATTTAGATTTATTCCTCATTACAAGTACAAATTCCACCCGAAATCCGAATGCTTTGATTGCTCCTATTGTGGATGGAAGTGGTTTGTCTGCTGATAAACTTTTTCAAAATAATGGAAATGGCACTTTCACAGATATTTCTCGAAAAGCAGGAATTTTACACGATGGCATGAGCTTAGGTTTATCCATTGCCGATATTAATGAAGATGGTTGGGAAGACATTTTTGTTGGCAATGATTTTCTTTCTAACGATTTACTCTACATCAACAATCATGACGGTACTTTCACAGAATCCGCTAAAGAAAGTTTTGGACATCATAGTCAGTTTTCGATGGGAACTGATGTTGCTGATTTTAACAATGATGGGAAGTTCGATATAATGTCGGTTGATATGCTTCCTACCGATAATGAACAGCGGAAAAAAATGGCGGGGCCAGCCAATTATGTGCAGTACGAACAAAGTTTGGCTTTGGGCTACCATCCGCAATTTATGCGAAATATGTTGCATTTGAACGTCGGAAAAACGCCTGATGGTAAAGTGCATTTTTCTGAAATAGGTCAGTTGGCTGGCGTTCACAGCACCGATTGGAGTTGGTCGCCATTGTTTGCTGATTTTGATAATGATGGCAACAAAGATTTGTTCATCAGCAATGGTTATTTGCGAGACATTACCGATTTAGATTTTGTAAGCTATAATACAGAAATGGCGCAAGCAAGTACTTCCAAAAAAGAAATGGATGACTTGATGAAAAAAGGAGCATTGAAGATGAATACGCTTAAAAAAGTGAATTACTTGTTTCGTAACAAAGGCGATTTGACTTTTGAAGATATTTCCGAGAATGCTTTTGGCGATTTGCCTTCGCTTTCAAATGGTGCGGCTTATGCAGATTTTGACAATGATGGCGATTTAGATTTAGTCGTGAATAATATCAATCAAGAGGCTTTTTTATTAAAAAACAACACGCCTTCAAAAGCATTTTTAAAAGTAAAACTACAAGGTACAGCTCAAAATACTTTTGGTTTGGGAACAGATGTTACGCTTTTTCAGCAAGGAAAATTGCAGAAAATTCATCAGTCTGTCACTAAAGGTTTTCAATCCTCTAGTGATTTTTTGATTCATTTTGGTTTAGGTGAAAATCCTAAAATTGATTCTTTACAAGTACTTTGGTCGGATGGGAAATCGCAGACCA
Organism: Arcicella rosea; assembly: GCF_040543805.1. Taxonomy (NCBI): domain Bacteria; kingdom Pseudomonadati; phylum Bacteroidota; class Cytophagia; order Cytophagales; family Flectobacillaceae; genus Arcicella; species Arcicella rosea. The sequence goes on along the minus strand of NZ_JBEUMS010000011.1, from coordinate 18,150 downwards.
TCAAAAATGTAAAGAGTAATCAAACTCTGCTTGTAGATTATAAAAATGCCAAAGTAAACGTTCCAGTACAGCAAAAGCCTTCAAGAATTTTTACAGATGAATCAGATATGTTGAAAGATTATGTTCATCAAGAAGAACCTTACATGGACTACAATCAGGAGACCTTATTGATGCACAAACTTTCTCAGCAAGGACCAAAAATGGCTTCTGGTGATGTAAATGGCGATGGTTTAGACGACTTTTTTGTGGGAGGTTCGTATTTACACGAAGGGGAATTTTTCATTCAAAAACCAAATGGAAAATTTCAGCAAACCGCTCTGACGAAAGAGAAACTGGAAAAAAATGAAGAAGATATAGGCGTATTATTATTCGATGCTGATAACGATAAAGATTTGGATTTATACATTGTGAGCGGCTCAAACGAGTATTTTGATGGTTCAAAATACTATCAAGACCGACTGTATTTTAATGATGGAAAAGGAAAATTCACCTTGACAAACAATCACTTACCCAATATTACCCATAGTGGTTCTTGCTTAGTGGCGGCTGATTTTGACCATGATGGAGATTTAGATTTGTTCAGAGGTGGAAGGCTAATGCCTTTGCAATATCCAAAAGCTGGTGAAAGCTATTTGTTGAGAAATGAAGGAGGATATTTTAGAAATGTCACCGAAAGTTTTGCGCCAAATTTGAAAACGATTGGGATGGTTACTTCGGCAGTTTGGGCAGATGTTGACCATGATTCTTGGGAGGATTTAATCGTAGTAGGCGAATGTATGCCCATTACTTTATTTCAAAATAATCAAGGGAAATTGGTAGAAACCAATACTTTTCCAGCATCAAATGGTTTGTGGAATTGTATCAAAGCCGCTGATTTTGACAAAGATGGCGACATCGACTTTGTGATAGGAAATCTCGGAACAAACAATCGTTACCAATTTTCGAAGCAAGAACCACTGACGATTTACGGAGCGGATTACGATAATAATGGTCGTTGGGATGCTATTCCTTCTTACTTTTTGAAAGGAATTGAATACCCAATTCCATCCAGAGACGAGCTTGTTCGGCAAATTCCTTCTTTCAAAGCGAAGTTTAATACTTACGCATTGTATGGCAAAGCTACCATGAACGATGTACTTTCTGAAGAACAACGCAAAGCGGCGACGATAACAAAAGTGTTTCTTCAAGAGAGTATTTATCTTGAAAATTTGGGAAATCAAACTTTTAAATTGAAGGCTTTGCTCAAACCTGCTCAATGGTCAGTTTGTCAAGATATTTTGATAGAAGACTTGAATGCCGACGGAAATTTAGATATGATTTTAGTAGGAAATGATTACGGTGTAGAACCTGTGGCTGGGCGATACGATGCATCTTATGGAACGGTTTTGAAAGGAAATGGCAAAGGAAATTTTGAAGTACTGGCTTTAGAAAAAACAGGTTTTTTTGCTGATGGCGATTGTAAAAATATCATTTCAATTCACCATTCAAGTACTAAAAAGTCGGTGATTGTTTCTCGAAATGCTTCTTCTTTAAAAGTATTAAGTTTTGAAAAAAGACTTCCAAAATAATAATTGATTTAATTTTTAGAGACTTTTAAACCATAATATTATCCATCAAATTCAAGATAAACTCTATGGTTTTAGGCTCTTGAAATGAGTTGTTTTGTAGAAATGTTTAATCCATCAAAAGACAGATTTTAGAAAAATGTATAAAAGACAATTACTAATCGGTTTATTTTTCTTAGGAATTTTATTGAATTTTTCCGTAGGCATTTTCGCCCAACAAAAAATTTCATTGGCTGGAACTTGGGAACTAAAACTCGACCCACAAGATAAAGGTCTTCAAGAACATTGGTGGTCAGTTCCTTATAAAGATAAAGTGAAATTGCCCGGTTCATTAACTGAAAATGGAAAAGGTGACGACATTACTTTACAAACTCCGTGGACTGGCGATGTAATAGATAGTACTTACTACTTTTCAGAAAAGTATGCAAAATATCGTCAGAATGATATAAAAATACCTTTTTGGTTGAAGCCAACAAAGTATTTTGCTGCACCTGCTTGGTACAAAAAAACAATTGATATCCCTGAAAATTGGGCTAAGAAAAAAGTAATCTTGAATTTAGAGCGTTGCCATTGGGAGACCAGTGTTTTTATCAATGGTAAGTTTGCTGGTACTCAAAATAGTTTGGTTACGGCACATCAATATGATATTACAGGTCTTCTGAAAGAGAAAAATAATGAGATTGTGATTCGTGTAGATAATAGAATTAAAATCTATATCGGACCAAATTCTTCAAGTATTACCGAACACACACAAACCAATTGGAATGGAATTGTTGGGGAAATTTCTTTAGAAGCAAAAGCCTCAACGAATATCGAAGATATTCAGATTTTTCCCCATCTTTCTACTTCGTCAGTACAAGTTTCTTTAGGTTTGAAGCAGACAAGAAATCAGACTTTTAAAGGAAAAGTAATTTATCAAGTACAAAGTCTGCAAGGAAATAAAACGCTTTTGCCAGCGCAAGAAGAAGCGGTTAACTTTTCTTCTGAAAAGACGAATCTTAACTCTACTTATCGCATTCCAAATCCTGAACTTTGGGATGAATTTTCACCTAATTTATACCAACTAAAAACGCAATTAGTGGATGAAAAAGGAATATTGATTTCTGAAAATCTATCGACCTTCGGAATGCGTGAAATGTCAACGATTGGTTCTCGAATTGCCATCAATGGTCGCCCGATTTTCTTGCGTGGCGATGTTGATTGTGCAGGTTTTCCGCTGACGGGCTATCCTTCTACGGAGCGTACTTTTTGGAATAAAATCTTTACAACTATCAAAAGTTACGGACTCAATCATTTACGTTTTCACTCTTGGTGTCCGCCAGAAGTGGCTTTTCAAGTGGCAGATAGCTTGGGTGTTTATTTATATGTAGAAAGTCCGCTTTGGGCAAATCAGGGAAGTGCTGTTGGAACAGGTGGTTTGGTGGATGATTTTATTTACAAAGAATCAGAACGCATTTTGAAAAATTATGGTAATCATCCTTCTTTTTGCATGATGTCTTACGGTAATGAACCAGCGGGTATCAACCAAAATGAATTTCTTGGAAAATGGGTTGAACATTTCAAACAAAAAGATACTCGTCGTTTATATACCAGCGGTGCGGGTTGGCCAATTTTGCCCGAAAATCAATTTAATATTAGTCCAGATGCTCGTATTCAACGTTGGGGTGAAGAGACGAACAGTATTATTAACAAAGATAAACCAAACACCAACTACGATTGGAGAAAGATAACTGGAAAAACAGCCAATCAGCCATATATCAGTCATGAAATTGGGCAATGGTGTGCATACCCCAACTTAAAGGAAATATCGAAATACACGGGCGTCTTGAAGGCAACTAATTTTGAAATTTTCAAAGAAACTTTAGAAGCCAAAGGCATGGGCAATCAAGCTGAAGATTTCCTTTATGCTTCTGGTCGTTTGCAAACACTTTGCTATAAAGCCGATATTGAAGCCGCTTTACGTACTCCCGGTTTTGGTGGATTTCAGTTATTGGGCTTGCATGATTTTCCCGGACAAGGTACAGCTTTGGTTGGTGCTTTAGATGCGTTTTGGGAATCAAAAGGTTATACTTCACCCGAAGAATACCGTACTTTTTGTAATACTACCGTTTTGTTAGCTCGTTTTCCATCTTTGATTTATACCAATCAAGAAAATATGGAAGCTACTTTAGAGATTGCGCATTTCGGAGCAAAAGCTTTAAAGAATGCTAAAATATTATGGCAGATTGTAGATGAATCGGGCAAAGTACAACGAAAAGGGTTTTTTGTCAAAGAACAAGTTGATATTGATAATGTACAAACTGTTGGTCAACTAAAAGAATCATTGTCTGGCTTTGCTAAAGCTCAAAAATTAGTCTTAAAGTTAAGTATTGAAGGCACTGATATTAAAAATAGCTGGGATTTTTGGGTTTATCCTGCTAAGCTTTCGGTAGAATCAGCTACAGGAAATGTTGTAATTGCTGAATCTCTAAATCCTGAAATTATACAACAATTAGAGTCTGGGAAAACGGTTTTATTATTGCCTTACAGTCGTGTGAAAAAAGGAAAAGGAGCAGAAGTAAAAGTTGGGTTTTCAAGTATTTTCTGGAATACGGCTTGGACAAGCGGACAAGGTCCACACACTTTGGGAATTACTTGTAATCCGAAAAGTCCAATTTTTAAGGAGTTCCCAACTGAATCTTTTAGCAATTATCAATGGCAAGATATTATGAGTCATTCACAAGCGATAATTCTGGATGAATTCCCTACTTCCTTAAAAGCAAGTATTCAACCGATTGATACTTGGTTTGAAAATCGCCGACTTGCTTTGGCTTTTGAGGCAAAAGTAGGCAAAGGAAAACTGATGGTTTGTAGCATTGATTTAACTAATAATATTGACCAACGTCCTGCTACTCGTCAACTAAAATATAGCTTATTAAAATACCTAAATAGCAAAGCATTTAATCCGACCCAACAAATGGAAGTAACAGCTTTACAAGGTTTATTTGAAACTAATAAGTAGTCTTTATTTTACATCTCCTAACTGTGTTTTGTAAAACCTTAACCAAGAAATTACACACAAACTATGAATAATCAATTAGTGAATGTTTGGGAAGAAACCGTCGTGATTCCTACTTATGGCATTGGAAAGCCTGAAAAGAATCCGATGTTTTTAGAAAAAAGAGTTTACCAAGGAAGTAGCGGTGTTGTGTATCCGCATGCTGTCATTGAAAAAATAGAAGATACCAAAGAAGATAAAAGTTATCAAGCCATTTATCTGGAAAATCAATATTTGAAAATTATGATTTTGCCAGAATTGGGAGGAAGAATCCAAATGGCTTATGATAAAGTAAAACAACGCCATTTTATCTATTATAACCAAGTGATTAAACCCGCTTTGGTAGGTTTAACAGGTCCTTGGATTTCGGGCGGAATTGAATTCAATTGGCCACAACATCACCGTCCGAGTACTTTTGAAGCCATTGATTTTTCGATTGAGGAAAATGCCGATGGCTCAAAAACGGTTTGGGTTAGCGAAGTTGAACGTATGTTTCGAACAAAAGGCATGGCGGGCTTTACTTTACATCCTGATAAAGCTTATTTAGAAATTCAAGGAGTACTCTATAATCGCACGAGTATTCCGCAGACTTTTCTTTGGTGGGCAAATCCTGCCGTGAAAGTAAATGATTATTATCAATCCGTTTTTCCACCAGATGTGTATGCGGTTTTCGACCACGGAAAACGGGATGTTTCTTCGTTTCCAATCGCCAAAGGCACTTATTATAAAGTAGATTATTCGCCCGGAACGGATATTTCTTGGTACAAAAATATTCCTGTGCCTACTTCTTATATGGCGATAAAATCGAAGTATGATTTTATGGGCGGTTATGAAAATGATAGCAAAGGCGGATTATTACACGTTGCCAATCATCATGTTTCGCCCGGAAAAAAACAATGGACTTGGGGAAATGGAGAATTTGGCTATGCCTGGGACAGAAATTTGACGGATGAAGACGGTCCATACATTGAGTTGATGACGGGAGTTTTTACTGATAATCAACCTGATTTTTCTTGGATTATGCCCAATGAAGAGCGTCGTTTTGTGCAGTACTTTATGCCTTACAGCGAAATAGGTATCGTAAAAAATGCTACTAAAGAAGCGGCGATTAATTTGGAATACGAAAATAAAATTATTCACATTAAAGCTTATGCCACGGCTTCGTATCCGAATGCCAAGATTGAATTGAAATTAAACGATAAAGTTATTTTTGCTGAACCAATTGATATTTCGCCAGAGCAAACGTTTCATCACTATTTGCCTTTTCCTGCGGTTCAATTAGAGCAACTACATTTACGTTTATTAACGGCTAAAGGCGTAGAATTGGTCGCTTATCAGCCCGAAGTAAAAGTTGAAAAAGAGATTCCAGAACCTGCTATGGCGGCGAAAATTCCCGCTGAAATTGAAAGTAATGAGCAATTGTTTCTGACAGGACAGCACATCGAACAGTATCGCCATGCTACTTATTTGGCAACTGATTATTACGAAGAAGTAATCCGCCGTGACCCACAAGATACTCGTTCAAACAATGCGATGGGTTTGTGGTATTATAAACGTGGACAATTCGCCAAAGCAAAACCATATTTTGAAAAGGCAATTCAAACGTCAACGCAAAGAAATCCAAATCCTTATAATGGCGAAGCGTATTTCAATTTAGGACTTTGTTTGACAAAACTGGGACTTTATGATAAAGCCTACGAAGTATTTTTTAAAGCTACTTGGAATGCCGCTTGGCAAGATAATGCTTATTTGGCTTTAGCAAGAATTTCCACCAGAAAAGGAAAATATGCTCAGGCTTTAGAAGAAGTAAGTAATTCGATGCTCAAAAATTGGCATGGACACACGGCTCGCCATTTGAAAGTAGCCATTCTTCGCCATTTGAACAGAAAAGAAGAAGCGCTAAAGCTGATAGAAGAAAGTTTACAAATAGACCAATTCAATGTGGGCTGTTTGTTTGAAAAATATCTCATTGAAAAGTCTTTTGATAAAAACTTGGCAAAAGAAACTTTCACAAGGTTTACTACACTTTTACGCCAAAATGTGCATACTTATCTGGAATATGCTACCGATTATTTAGAAGCAGGTCTTTTTCAGGAAGCTGCCGATTTGCTGTCTGTTCATCTTTCTGAAAGTAAAGAAGCTTATCCGATGTTGTATTATTTTATGGCTTTTACTTACGAAAATCTTGGAGATAATGCACAAAAAACACGTTTTCTTGAGAAAGCTCAACAGGCAAATCCCGAATACGTTTTCCCGAATCGTTTAGATGAAGTAGTGGTTTTGACATGGGCAGTGGAACAAAATCCATTAGATGCCAATGCTTATTATTTCTTAGGAAATTTTTGGTATGCTAATCGTCAATATCCTGAAGCCATTGCTTGTTGGGAACGTTCAGCGAATTTAAATGATACTTTTCCGACGGTTTTTAGAAATTTATCTTTGGCTTACTTTAATAAACTCAATGATGCAAAAAAGTCGCTTGAAGCGATGGAAAAGGCTTTTTCTTTAGATCAGAAAGATGCGAGAGTATTGATGGAACTTGACCAATTGTATAAAAAACTGAATCATAATCCACAAGAAAGGCTCAATTTATTAGAAAAAGACCTTGAAGTAAGTAACCAACGAGACGATTTATTTTTAGAGAGAATTACTTTACATAATCAGTTAGGGAATTATGCAAAAGCAGTTGAATTATTAGCTTCTCGACAGTTTCATCCTTGGGAAGGCGGCGAAGGAAAAGTAGTAGGACAGTACTTAATTTGCCATCTTGAATTAGCTAAAAAAGCGATTGTAAATCAAAACTTTGAAGAAGCTTTAAGCTTGCTAAATGCTGCAGAAAAGTATCCAATCAATTTAGGTGAAGGCAAATTATTTGGAGTGCAGGAAAATGATATTTTCTATTTAAAAGGATTGGCTTATGAAGGTTTAGCCATGCCAGAAAAAGCGAAAGAAAATTTTCAGTTAGCGACAATAGGCTTAGATGAACCCGTTCAGGCGGTTTTTTATAATGATCAACAACCCGATAAGATTTTCTACCAAGGTTTGGCTTGGAAAAAATTAGGAAATCTTGAAAAAGCAGAAGCACTTTTTCATAGACTGATTGGCTTTGGAGAAGTTCATCAAAATGATGAAGTAAAGATTGATTACTTCGCTGTGTCTTTACCCGATTTATTGGTTTTTGATGCAGATTTAAACGAAAGAAATCAAATTCATTGCTTTTATTTGATTGGTTTGGGGCATTTAGGTTTAGGTTTTTATGAAGAGACTCAATCTTTTTTTGATAAAATACTGAGCTTGAACATCAATCACCAAGGAGCTATTTTACATAAAAATATGATTGACTTTTTGAAAAGATAGTCGTGTAGTTAATGAATACCATTTTGAGAATTTTTGTGGGAATGATGATAATTAGATGTAATGCTAATCACCAATCACTATTTTCTAATCACTAAAAAATTAATGTTTCCCCATTTTTCTGAAATCACGAGGCGACACGCCCATTACGGTTGTGAATACTCTGCTGAAATGATAAGGGTCGTTATAACCAATTTGATAAGCAATCTCTTTGATTCTCAGTTTGCTATATTCTAATAAACGACATGCTTGTTGAATCTTGAGGAAAGTGAAAAAGTTGATAGGTGAGCTTTGTACTTTTTGGCGAAATACTGCTGAAAAGTGCGAAGCTGACATTCCCGCTACTTCTGCTAATTGTTCCAAAGTAAGCGTTTCAGTAAGGTGTTCTTTCATATAAAAAATCACTTTGCTGATGGGGTCTGCATCAGAAGATTGTTGAGGATTTGGGTTAAAAACTGAGGCTTTGAAAGTAGTAAGAAAATGGGCAAAACTGGTGTTTGCATAGACAATATTATCGTCGTTGAATGACATCTCAATATGTGAAATAATGTCATCAAACATTACTATCCGTTCGCTGTTGGGAGGCATCATAATCGGTGCATAATTTTCTGAAACATCAATCAGAAAATCAAGATAATGAGTGGAACGTGAACCCGTAAAATGCACCCAATAAATAGACCAAGGGTTACTTAGGTTTGCACCATAACTGTGTGCAATATTGGCAGGTAGGATAAAAAAGTGGTCAGGTTTTACAAGGTATCTTTGGTTGTTAATCTCGAACCAACCTTCGCCATGTACACAGTAAATCAAAATGTGTTGTAAACAGCCATACTTGCGTTCACGAGCGTGAAAACCTGCTTTTGGGTAATAACCAATATCAGTAATATGTAATGCTTCAACCAATGGATGCTTGGCAATTCTGGTCAGCAATTCATTGGGCATGATGTAAGTTCGTTGCCCGACAAAGCCTTCTTGTTTTTCAATCATCAAAATATTGTTTAATAATATTGTCTATGTATTTCGTAAAAATAGACATGTAAAAGTAGTATTGAAACTGATAAATTTGCAATTAAATATAAATATATTTAAACATATTAATGGAAAATATAAACAACAATACTCGATATACATTTGTCATTTCATTCATTTCAGCACTTGGCGGTTATCTTTTTGGTTTCGACTTTGCCGTTATTTCTGGAACATTACCATTTTTAAGAGAAGTATTTGCTCTTAATGCTTGGTGGGAAGGTTTCCTAACTGGCTCATTAGCATTGGGTTGTATGTTGGGTTGTATGTTGGCTGGAAGAATTGCCGATAAATATGGCAGACGTCCCGCACTGATGATTTCCGCTTTGGTTTTTGCCTTATCATCTTTGGGAATGGCGTTTTCCAGTACTTTATCCATCTTTATCAGTATGAGGTTTATTGCAGGCGTTGGCGTAGGAATGGCTTCAATGCTTAGTCCGATGTACATTGCTGAGGTTTCTCCTGCTGAAATTAGAGGTAGAAATGTGTCAATCAACCAATTAACGATTGTTATTGGAATTTTAATTACCAATTTGGTTAACTACAAACTCTCAACGATTGGTCCAGATGCTTGGCGTTGGATGTTTGGTTTAGGCGCAATTCCTTCGCTTGCTTTTTTTATTGGAGTATTTTGGTTGCCAGAAAGCCCACGCTGGTTAATTCAGAATGGGCAAGTAACTTTAGGAGAAGCTATTTTAACTAAAATTGGTGGAAAAGATTTTGCCCAGAAGACTTTAATCGATGTGGAAAAATCATTGTTAAATGTTCAAAAAGAATCTTTTGCCTTACTCTTCAAAATTGATTACCGCCCTGCTGTTTTGGTGGGAATCGGTTTGGCTGTTTTTCAACAATTATGTGGTATCAATGTGGTTTTTAATTATACTTCAACCATTTTTGAAACGGTAGGTGCAAATCTCGACAGACAACTTTTTGAAACTGTTGCGATAGGAATTATCAATCTGATATTCACGATTGTAGCGATGTATCAAGTAGATAAATTAGGACGAAAACCTTTGATGTTGATTGGTTCTTTAGGACTTTCTGTTTTGTACATCATCATTGCTTTACTCTTGAAAAACCAAGCCGACCCACGTGTACTTTCCCTTTTTGTATTGATGGCTATTAGTACTTATGCTTGTTCTTTAGCACCCGTTACTTGGGTGTTGATTTCTGAAATTTTTCCGAATAAAATTAGAGGTAAAGCTTCTTCAATTGCCATTTTAGCTTTGTGGGCAGCTTATTTTGTTCTGGTATTTACATTCCCAATTTTAGCTGAAAAAATGGGTACTTTCGGTCCATTCTGGATGTACGCTGTGGTGTGTTTTGCGGGTTTTTGGTTTATTAAATTGAAAGTAAAAGAAACCAAAGGAAAGACTTTAGAAGAATTAGAAGATGTGTTTTTGGGGCATTAGGCAAGAGTTGAGAATTGTGAGTGTAGAATGCTGAGTAAAGAAATGTCCTTGCCTAAAGCATATAGCCTATCGCTTTTTCATTACACTTACAGACAGCATTTTAAAGATTTATCTACTATTTAGAAGTGTATTAAATGCTAAGGTATTAGAAGTAATGGCTCAAGTTTTAAAAATCTGATTGAAGAATATTTTATTTTTTATCATTGTAGCGGCAACCCTTGCGGTTGCCTTCACACAATGGACTAGCAACCGCAAGGGTTGCCGCTATGGATTGTTTGGTTATAAATATAACAAATTACGGATTAGAGACATTGCTTATAATCACTAAATCACTCATTCAGTAAATCACTCAATAGATTAAGAAATCACTCAATAAAATCTTATGAATACGAATAAATTACTCTTCATTAGTAGCATTATCATTATCGGAGGATATTCTGTGTATTCATTTTTAGGTGAAAAAAATAAAGTTGATTATAGCACAGAAGTAAAGCCGATTTTGAATAAACATTGCATTGCTTGCCACGGAGGTGTGAAAAAGCAAGGGGGATTTAGTTTGTTGTTTCGTGAGGAAGCTTTGGGTAAAACAGAATCTGGGAAACCAGCCATCATTCCGGGTGATGCCAAACATTCTGAGTTTATCATTCGCCTAACGCACAAAGACCCAGAGGAAAGAATGCCTTTGAAAAAAGAGCCTTTGAAGAAAGAGGAAATAGAAATTTTGACAAAATGGGTGAATCAAGGGGCAAATTGGGGTGAACATTGGGCTTTTGTAAAACCAGAGAAGCCATCAGTACCTAACAAAGGTTTTTTCGCTGGATTTTTTAGCTTGTTTTCTGAAAAATGGGAGAAAAATGACATTGACTATTTCGTAAAAAATAAGTTAGATGAAGAAGATTTAGCTCCTTCTAAACAAGCTGATAAAGCGATTTTATTAAGAAGAGTATGTTTAGATTTAACAGGTTTGCCACCAACCGAAAAACAAATGCAAGCTTTTTTGAAGGATGATTCAGAAAATGCTTATGAGAAATTAGTTGATACTTTGTTGGCTTCTCCACAATATGGCGAACGTTGGGCAGGAATGTGGTTAGATATGGCAAGATATTCTGATACGAAAGGCTATGAAAAAGACGAAGGCAGAAATATTTGGCAATATCGAGATTATGTGATTAAGGCTTTTAACAAAGATTTGCCTTACAATCAATTTATAAAAGAACAATTGGCAGGCGATTTATTGAAAAATCCAACAACTGAACAATACATCGCCACGGCTTTTCATCGAAATACGGTCAATAACGATGAAGGCGGAACGGAAGATGAAGAATTTAGAAATGCCACAATGGTGGACAGAGTAAACACTACTTGGGAGGTTTTTCAATCGACTACTTTTGCTTGTGTGCAATGTCATTCACATCCTTACGACCCTATTCGGCATGAAGATTATTATAAATCAATGGCGTTTTTTTATAATACTCGTGATGAAGATGTACCAGATGATTCTCCTTATTTAAGACAATTCAATCAGCCAGAAGACAAGGCTAAATTGGCGAATTTACAGCATTGGTTAAAGACAAATTTCAGTATTCAACAAGAAAAAGAAATTACCGAATACTTAACTTTTTTAGAACCTAAAATTCATCCGCATGCTGGTGATCAATTTATCAATGGTGCTTTGGCAGATACTAAATACTTGGGTGTAAGAAATGGCGGTTCTGTGCGTTTTAAAGCTTTGCCTTTGTCTGGAAAACGCCAGCTTTTGGTAGCTTATGGAAACAAAACGGGAGGTTCGACTTTGATGGAAATTCGTTTGGGTTCTTTAACGGGAAAAGTATTAACGACGATAAAATTAGATACAACCGAAAAAAGAGGGTGGACAAATTCTTGGGATTATCAATTGTATGATTTGCCAAAAATGGATGGTCGTCAAGATTGGTATTTGACTTTTAAAAATCCTAAAGTAAAACCCGACCAAAGTACTTGTATTATTGGAAGCTTTACTTTATTGCCAGAATTTCCGGGAAGAGAAAGAGCTGATTTTGCCGAAAAGAGAAAGATATTTTTGGAATTGGTCGGAGCAAATACAGAAAATACGCCTGTGATGCTTGACTCTCCCAAAGAGTATGCTCGTCAAACACACGTTTGGGAGCGAGGCAATTGGTTAACTAAAACGACGTTGGTTCAGCCAGACATTCCTGCTTCTTTAGGAAAATTACCTAAAAATGCACCCAAAAATCGCTTGGGTTTGGCAATGTGGTTGGGAAGTAAAGAAAATCCATTGACAGCCAGAGTAGCCGTCAATCGTTTTTGGGAACAACTGTTCGGAACAGGGTTGGTCGAAACTTTAGAAGATTTTGGTACGCAAGGTTTTACACCAACCAATTCGGCTTTGTTAGATTTTTTGGCGGTAAAATTCATGGATGAGTATCAGTGGAAACCTAAGAAACTGTTGAAAGAAATGGTGATGTCGGCTACTTATCAACAAGATTCAAAAGCGAATCAAGATTTGTTAGAAAAAGACCCGATGAATCGTTTGTTGGCTCGTGGACCAAGAGTACGTTTATCTGCCGAGCAAATCCGTGACCAAGCTCTTTTGGTCAGTGGTTTATTGAGCGATAAAATGTATGGAAAAAGTGTAATGCCTTACCAGCCAGAAGGCATTTGGAATACGCCTTATAGCAGTATGTCTTGGAAACTGAGCGATAAAGAAGACCAGTACCGAAGAGCGTTATATACTTATTGGCGACGCTCAACACCTTATCCTTCGATGATTACTTTCGATGGAGCGAATCGTGATATTTGTTTGGCAAGAAGAATCAGAACGAATACGCCTTTGCAGGCGCTCGTTACTTTGAATGACCCTGTGTATTTGGAATGCGCCAAAAATCTGGCAAAGAAAATGGATAAAACAGGAGGGACGATTGACGAACAAATTCGCATTACTTATCAATTAACGATGTGTAAAACGATTAGCGAAAAGAAATTAGCATTATTAAAAAAGCTATATGTCAGTACTTTTTCAACTTACCAAAAGAATAAAGTGGAGGCAGAAAAATTACTCAATGTTTGTCCAGACGATAATATAAAACCCAAAAATATTCCAGACTTAGCATCTAAAACATTGGTAGCAAGTACTTTATTGAATTTGGATGAATTTATAATGAAAGAATGATTTTGATTTGGGCTTTGTGGTTTCGGATGTCGGATTTATTTTTTTGAAGCCTAAAAACTTTTATTCACTGAATAAACTATGAAAAATTTACAACAAGAGCTTCTTTTTGAAACGCTTCGTCATGAAACTCGTCGGCATTTTCTAAAACAGTGTACTACTGGTTTGGGTATGATGGCGATGGGTTCTTTATTACAAAGTTGCGGAAGTACTCAGCAAAATAATTTGGCAAATATTGCCAATCCATTATCGCCCAAAATGCCCCATTTTGCAGGAAAAGCAAAATCGGTTATTTACTTGCACATGGCGGGCGCTCCTTCGCAATTAGAATTATTTGATTATAAACCTGAACTCATGAAATTGGACGGACAAAGTTGTCCGCCATCATTTCTGGAAGGGAAAAAGTTTGCTTTCATTCGTGGAGTGCCACAAATGATGGGACCACAAGCACAATTTCAACAAGTAGGCAAAAGCGGAGCGTGGATGTCGGATAATATTCCTCATTTACAAACGGTTGCTGATGATATTTCATTTTTGAAATCAATGTACACCGACCAGTTTAATCATGCTCCAGCACAACTCCTCCTTCATACAGGTTCGGCACGTTTGGGGCGACCAAGTACTGGCACTTGGGCAACGTATGGTTTAGGTTCAGAAAACCAGAATTTGCCGGGTTATATGGTACTTACTTCTGGCGGAAAAAATCCTGATGGAGGAAAAGCCTTGTGGGGAAGTGGTTTTTTGCCTTCGGTTTATCAAGGAGTACAATGTAGAAACCAAGGCGAACCCGTTTTGTATATTTCTGACCCATCAGGCGTAAACCGTGATGTACGAAAAAGTACGATTGATGCCATTACCGAAATCAATAAAGAATCGTATCAAGAATTCCATGACCCAGAAACTTTAGCCAGAATTTCCCAATATGAAATGGCTTTTAAAATGCAAACTACCGTACCTGAAGTAATGGATATTACTAAAGAACCAGTTTATATTCATGAAATGTACGGCACACAATTGGGAAAAGAATCCTTTGCCAATAACTGTTTATTAGCCAGAAAATTAGTAGAACAAGGTGTTCGTTTTGTGCAGTTGTTTGATTGGGGCTGGGATTCTCACGGTGGTGCTTCCGAAAGTACAGATGTTCGTAATGGCTTGAAAAATAAATGTGCTACAGTTGATAAACCGGTTACGGCTTTAATTCAAGATTTAAAACAGCGTGGTTTGTTAGATGAAACACTCATCGTTTGGGGAGCAGAATTTGGTAGAACGCCTATGGCAGAAAACCGAGAAGGCAAAGCCGCAGCATTTAAAGGAAGAGATCATCATACAGAAGCTTTTACTGTTTGGATGGCAGGCGGAGGAATCAAAGGCGGTTACTCGCATGGCGAAACCGACCCTGTTGGTTATGTTGGCATTAAAGACAGAACAACCGTTTTTGATTTACAAGCTACCATCATGCACTGCTTAGGTTTTAATCATGAAGAATTTACTTATCCATTCCAAGGAAGGAATTTTAGATTGACTGATACAGGTGGAAAAGTGATTCAATCGGTGCTGTCCTGATTGGGCAGGATAGAGCAATTAGAGTATAATCAGCAAGATATATCTTACCTCTGTAAAACAAACCTTATATAATATCATGAGAAAGATACAAATTGCATTTTTAGTTTTATTGACAAGTTTGTCAGCCATTGCTCAGACTGGCTATACGCCAAGTCCAGAAAACATTAAAGCTCGTGAAGAATTTCAAAAAGCACGTTTTGGGATGTTTATTCACTGGGGTTTATCAAGTGTTTTAGGCGATGGCGAATGGGTCATGCAAATTAAAAATATTCCTGTAAAAGATTATACCAAACTCCAAAGAGCTTTTAATCCTGTTGATTTCAATGCTAAAACTTGGGTGGATATCGCCAAAGGTGCTGGCATGAAATACATTACGTTGATTACTCGTCACCATGATGGCTTTAGCAATTTTGATACAAAACAATCGAGCTGGAGTATTATGAACACGCCTTACAAACGTGACATTGTGAAAGAATTAGCTGATGAATGTCACAAACAAGGCATCAAAATCTGTTTCTATTACTCTTTGTTGGATTGGTATCGTGACGATTATCCTTATGAAACTGGTAAAACTGGAAAAGGCACTGGACGTACTAAAAAGAGCGATTATGCCAGTTATTTAGCTTTTATGAAAAACCAATTGACAGAGCTTTTGACGAAATACGGTGAAGTATCAGCCATTTGGTTTGATGGACATTGGGATCAATTGGAAAATGACCACGACAAGACTTTACAATCTAAAATTGATTGGAAGTATGAAGAAATTTATAGTTTGATTCACAAACTACAGCCACAATGTTTAATCGGAAATAATCACCATTTAAGTCCTATTCCAGGAGAAGATTTCCAAATGTTTGAACGTGATTTGCCGGGCGAAAATAAAGGAGGTTTAAGTGGACAAGAAATCTCAGCTTTACCATTAGAAACTTGTGAGACACTCAACGGAGCTTGGGGTTATAATATAAAAGACGATAATTATAAATCTCCAAAGCAATTGGTTGATTACTTAGTACGTGCTTCGGGTTATGGTGCCAACTTTTTACTAAACGTTGGTCCAATGCCAAATGGTGAAATTCAACCAGAATTTGTAGAGCGTTTAGCCAAAGTAGGTGATTGGACAAAAGTATATGGCGAAACCATTTATGGAACAAAAGGTGGTTTTATTCGTCCGCACGAATGGGGAGCAGTCACTGAAAAAGGGAACAAAACATACCTTCATTTATTGAAATTCAAGGATGAAAAATTCATGTTGAAAATTCCTCAAGCTTTTAAAACAGCAAAATTATTTAAGAATGGAACACCGATTAAATTCCAGAAATTAGATAATAATTACTTCGTTTTTGACATTGCCGCTTTGGATAAAAACGAAATTGACAACGTAATTGAATTAGAAAAATAAGATGAAAATAGAAAAGACAATTCCTTTGTTGAGAATCTTTGATGTGGATAAAGCCAGAGAATTTTATATTGATTGGCTTGGTTTCAAAGAAGATTGGACTCATCAATTTGAAGAAAATACGCCTTATTACATTCAGATTTCGAGACAGGAATTGACTTTTCATTTAACAGAACACGTTGGCGATTGTTCGCCTGTAGCAAAAATATTCATCAACTGTACCGACATAGAAAGTTTTTTTAAAGAATTACAAGCGAAGCCATATAAGTATTATCGTCCTTCAATTGAAGAAGCTTTTTGGGATGCCCGAATTATCAACTTAATAGACCCTTTTGGTAATAAATTAGTTTTCAACGAATATCACAAATCATAATCAATGAACGAGCATCAATCAAGAAGAAATTTTCTAAAAACCAGTACTTTAGCGATGGGGACAGGTTTGATTGCTAATACGCCATTAGCTAATAAAATTCCAAAGAAAATGGACGAAGTAATCATCGGACACAATTCACACAAGTACAAAGTAGTGGCAGGTTGGGGCGTTTTGGATGCTGATAAAAACCCTGTAAACGATTGCCACGAAATGGTGGAAGACGCCAAAGGTCGTTTGATTATGTGTACCAACGAAACCAAAAACAATATTTTGATTTATGATAAATCAGGGAAATTGTTAGAAGCTTGGGGAACTACTTATCCCGGTGCACATGGTTTGACGATTTCAAACGAAGGCGGAGAACAATTTCTATTTATTTGTGATAATGCTCGTCATCAAGTGATTAAAACAGATTTGAAAGGTCGTGAAGTAATGAAATTGGAGTACCCAAAAGAAACAGGCGTTTATGAATCTCCTAATCGTTTTGTTCCAACTGAAACAGCGGTAAATCCAGCCAATGGAGATATTTATGTGGCTGATGGATATGGTTCACAATACATTACGCAGTACGACAGCAAAGGGAAATACATTCGTCATTTTGGTGGATACTCAAAAGAATATGCAGATGAAAAATTTGATACTTGTCATGGTATTTTAGTAGATACTCGTGATAAAAAGAATCCAACTTTATTGATAACCGACCGTTCTCATACTTGTATGAAAAGATTTACTTTAGACGGTAAATTCTTAGCCGTTTATCATTTGCCGGGTACTTTTGTTTGTCGCCCAGTATTGCATGGCGATTATATTTTTGCAGCTGCTTATAGAAGTTCAGACCAATCATGGAATAATTCGGGCTATATTCAAGTAATGGATAAAAACATGAAAGTAATATCAACGCCGGGCGGTTCTGAGCCGATTTATAAAGACGGAAAATTACAACGCCAGCATAAAGACGACCCGAACCAAGTATTCATGCACCCGCATGACCTTTGGGTAGATTCAGACGAAAATATTTACGTTCCACAGTGGAGTTCTAAAAAAACATATCCGATTAAATTAGAAAGAATCGCTTAGGAGTGATGAGTTTTGAGTGCGGAATGAGGAGCGATTTTTTTGGTAGTTCAACTGATGGCATGACTCGCAGTCATGCCATCAGTAAATGAGTCTGTTCACCGAACTGTGTCAGTTTAAATTTAAGTTTATTTTTTTACTTTTACTCAGACACACTTTATTATGGAGACTCCTGACAATTTTG